>NZ_JBARYM010000589.1:0-8043 GCF_049647865.1 Tunicatimonas sp.
CGATTACTGAAGTATCTACGTAAAATCGCTTTACCATATCTAAATGTACGAAATACTATTCGTGAAGATATAAGCTATCCAGAATTAGGTGATCTCATCATAGAAAAGTTTACCATTAGTTCTCTACCGATTCAGTATAACCAAACAAAAATCTGATACCTTATCTTTTTCGAGGTAAAAACAGGTGAACTAAAAAAACTTAATATTCGCGGTACTACCCGTTTTTATCTGAAACTCTTTGGCCTCGGTGTACTTACTGCCGAAGGCATCTTCGTCGCGGAAGACTAGCTTATACTTTCCCGGTTGAATGGCGGTGGTAACGCGGGTTTCCTTGGGGTCAAAATCCATGACCCAGCGTTGGCGGCCTTGATCGTTTAGCTGGTATAAGCTACCAATGCCCTGCTTCACAAAGTTGATATTCAGCAGTCCGGGGCCGGGTAAGGATAACTCGGTGGTTTCTCCGGGAGTAACTGTAACGTTGCGGAAGTAGGTTTTAGGTAAGGTTAGCACCTCTAAATCGTAGTTGCCCACCAAGTACTTTTCGGTTTGGGCAAAGGGCTGTACGTTAATAAGATTGCCTTTTCCGGCGGGGCGGACCAGCACACTCACTCCGCTGGCGTACTCAGAATGGCTAGGCTGTTTTAGGGCAAGGGTTCCCTGCGGTGCCTGAATAGAAATCACATTATGTTTTCCGCCTTCAAAAGTAACATTGCGCTGGGCTACGGGAGGAATGGTGTTTACCACCACATCGTAGGAGAGAACAGCATCCACAATCACCGAATCGGGGCGGCCCTGGGCATCGCGGAAGTGCACAAAGTCGTAGAGGGCGGCTTTGGTTACGCTATTGGTAAAGGTAACGTTCACGTTGGTTTCGGTGGGTTGCTTATCCTGATCCAGTAACTCTACACTCACCGTGGTGGTCTCCAATGATTGTTTTAAGATTTTATTCAACACCTGCCGAAATTCCTGCTGATTTTTAGCATCGAAGTACTGACCGACGCAGGAAAACTCTTTTTCAAAGTTTTCTTTAATGCCTAAGCCAATGACAAAAGGTTTCAGAAATATCTGCCGCTCCTGTAACGCTACCGATACCGCACACGGATCGCCCCCACATGATTCAATTCCGTCGGTCAAAATGATTACTACATTACGATAATCGGGATTAATGGGAAAATCACGAGCGGCTTGCTCTAGTGAATAGGCAATTGGGGTAACCCCCGCCGGTTGGATTTGCCTAAGCTTACCGATAATTTGGTTATGATTCCCTGGAGCGAAACCTACTTCCAGCTTAGTATCTTCGCAGTTTTGGTACCGACGATGAAACTGATGACCGTATACTCGCAGGGCTAGTTCCAAATTATCATCTACCCGCAGCGAATCTACCAGATCAACCAACATGCTCTTCGCTACATCCATCCGCAAGCTATTGCCCCACTCGGCAAACATACTGCCCGAAGCATCTAGCAGAAACAGCATCCGGGTTTTTTCGGGAGGGCGTTGTACTTGTATTTGGGCGATAGCGGAGTGGGAAAATCCGATAATAATTAGTGAGGAAAAAATGAAGGAAAAGTATATCGTACGTGCCGCGATTCTCTTTCGTTTTATGTAACTCTTACGTTGGAAAGGTGAGAAATTCATTTGATCAAATAAGGTAGTTAGAATGGAGCCTTTCTTGAGATAATTTACTGATTTCAATAACGTAAATCGCTGGAAAATATTCATAGACTATCAACGTCAATCGTCGTAAGTGAAAACGTAAACAATATAATTTGCCTAAAATAATGCCCGTACCGATACGCTACCGCTGTGTACGGTTGCCTGTTCTGGCGACTTTCTTCCTTGGTAATTAACCGTGAGCTGCAACCCTTCTAGCAGTTGTTGTTGGAGGTTTACCGTCCATCGGGCGTTGTTGCCCGGTAGTAATCCTTCTAGCATCTCGTAGGCTACGGCTTGGGTAGCATCGGCAGTATAATCAATCTTTAGCCACTCCAGCGTAGCATTTATATTTCGTTTCATTACGCGGCTCGACTGAATTTCCCAGCCTACTGAACGTAAGGTGGCTTCTTCGGTCGGTGCTTCGGGCAGAACAGTTGAGGAATTTACTCTATTAGTCCAGGAAGCTCGAGTCACGAGCCGAATATCCAGATGCGGTTGCCAGTGTAGTTCAGGGGCTAGGCGGTGAGCAGTAATATCAAAATTACGAGCACTGTTCGTGGTTCCTGTCGTTTCCAATGTGTACTTCCGGTGCGATTGTTGGCCTTCTAGCGTTACTTTCCATTTACGGTTCCACTGGTAGCGTAGTTGCCCTCGGTACACTTGGGTTAACCGGTCTTCGCTACCCTGCTGAAGTAACTGCTTCCAACGGGTAGTTCGTAGCCCACTTTCGGCCCCAAACCGAGGATTTTGCCGATTAAAGAAAAAGGTAGTACGGGCTTGTTGCTTAGCCGAAAGCAAGTTATTCTCACTAACTTGGTAGCCGGGTAATACTCGCGCTGCTAGTTTATCATCGGTCTGCTTATGAAGGGTTTGCAGACTAGTAACATTCGTGATGCGAGCTAACCAGGGTTTCAACCCGTTGCTTTTCTGCCAACTGCGCGGAAATTGCGCTTTAAGCTGATAACTTAACTGGTTCGTAAACGCCTGAATATAGTCATTGCTAGGCACTAGAACTCGTACGTAATTACGCTCATCCCAGTATCGCGCTTCAAAGAACTCATCAAGTTCTTCAACCCCATTGCCATTGCTATCACGCCAAGTGAACAACCCCTCACCAGTGGGCACCCGAACATAGATAAAATCCCGCCTGATCTCTCGTCCATTTGCTAAGGTATAAGCCAGTGACATCTGCAATGATTTTTTTAGCAGACTGCCTTTCCAGTCTAATTGTCCCATGACCGTTTGAGCCAGCAGGTTCGTATTGGCACCAGTCTTCCAAAGCTCCTGGTTTCGGGGTGCGATATTTCGGTAAGTAGCGTTGAGTCGCAATTGGTGGTGTTCACCTAATTGCTTATCCCAATTGGCTTGTAGCATCTGAACTTGTTCCCGAGCTTTCATCTTCCCCCCCAGGGGCAAACGGTTATTCCGAATCCGGTAGTCCAGCCGGAATGTACCCTGAATGCTATCACCTTTCGTTAAATACCACTGGTGTTCATCGTAGTGTTCAGCACTAAATGCTACTGAGTCAGTTTCTATATTCCGAACTTCATTTTCTTCCCGCCGATAGGTGTAACCCGGAGTAAGCCAGCGCATCGGGCGATGAATATCAATTTTAACTCGCTTCCAAGAAGCCTGTTGTTGCGAATAACGACTTTGCATCAGTAATCCGCGGCCACTCAGCCGAAAGCCGCCCCACTCCTGAGCAACTTCCAACGAATGTTGACTTCCATTCAGCCAATTCGTTTGTTTGCGTCCCACCCAGCGGTACTGTAGTCGGTTGTGAGCGTTCTTTACTAATTGGGTTTGGGCTTGCAAAATATGATCGTCGGTGATGGGCGGCGGGGTTGAACGAAAGAGAGAAGACCAGTCTCGCTCAAATTCCACCGGACGAAACGGATCAATTGCTTGAAAATGACGATCGGTATATTCAAACTGGATCTGTTGCGACCAGCGGTACGCTGACCCGCTAAATAATGGTCGAAGCTGGCTACGATAACCAAGCACCAAAGCTTTTCCGCGATCATCTTGACTATCAAGTTCGGACAGAGTATTGAGGTTCTTTTCAGAGAAAGCCACTTCGGTAAATACCTGATCCTTATTGGAAAGGGCAACTTCGGTGTTGACTGATACTACTCGTCGGCGTTGGGGTGCCAATAGTTGCTGAGTAGGCGCGTAGCTTCCCTTTGAAATACCATTCTGCGGTGCTACCCACTCAAAGACTTTTCCGTTCACCTGACTATTTTTGAGCACGTAGTCGCCTGAACCACTTCCCACCAAGCTAAACCGCGGTCGGTAGATAGCTTCGTCCTCCGAGCTAAAGACGAAAACTTGGTAAGACTGACCGGAGACAACTGTATCCCGTTGAGCGTACAAAATTCGATACACATTGCCTACGCCCGGCACATCCGCATTTTGGTTTCCAAAGGCTAGATCACTACCGTTTTGGCTAACTGTATCGACGGCAGAAACTAATTGGTTAACCGCTTGATCGCCCGCTTCACTAAGTTGTAGGTAGTCGTCATTGGTCAACTCGAAGCCAATGGGGCGGCGCGCGTGGTCACTCTCCTGGTAGAAATTCACCGAGAACGATACCTTTTTATGAGTCTGCTGATGATTAGCGGTGAGAATACTTCGGCTGTAACTACGCTCGGCGTACTCGTAATCTACCACAATACGAGAAAACTGGGTGAGCACTACTCGAGGAGTAAAGGTGATTTCGCTTAAGTTATAATCAATCGTATAGTCCTGGTCAAAGCCGCGCTGGAGCAACTCTCCGTTGTGGTATACTTTTTCCGAGTTAGCAAGAATATAAAACATTAGCCCACTTTCTTCTCGTCGGTTAGTAGCAGCATTCAAGCGATAAGGACCTTGGATGCCTTCCTGAATGGTGAGATTGACAGAAGTAAATCTTCCTTTAGCAATCGCTGCGCCTACGGAAGTTTGGGCTTTTCCTTTTTTACTCACCGAATAATGAGACTGTAAAAGTCCACCCTGCACATTGCGACGGTATTTCATAAAGTACGGCTTTCCGGGCTGCGCCAGTAATGATGCGTTACGAGATACTCCGGCTACCGAAGCTCCAGCGTGATGCAGTTGCACATCGCCTACCGTAAGCGTAGCGTACTGGTGTTCAAACTCAATAAATACGTTATCAAATTGTTGAAGCTGCTGGGTGGTTCCATCGGGCTGTAACGGGACATTTTGGTCAGTAATCGCCGCTCGAATAGATAGATCATCGGTCAGTTGTCCTTCCAATTGCAAGTTTAGCGCAGCATTCACAAATACATCCTGCCGATTGCCAAACGAGATGTCTCTACTCAAACTACCACTCTTCTGAAGCTTAGGCGTACTGATCAGTGTTTCCTGCGACGAAACTGATGGGGTAGCATAACGATTGGCGTAGCGAATTTCTTGGAACAGCGCAGTAGAATCATACACTGATAAATCGCGTCGGGCGTGCACTTGGTGTAAGCTAAAGGGCAACCGCCGGTAACAGAGTTCAACTTCAGCAATATCGTCTCCGGAAGTCTGATTTACCAGTAGGTAGCCTGACGCATAATTGTAGAGAAACTGATGGGGAGGTAACGTGTCACCATTAATAATTACTTCCAAAGATTCAGGAACGATAGAGAGCGAATCTACCCAAACCGAGTCGGTAGTGTAGGGAAGGGTACGGCAAATGGTGTAACTGGTTGAGTCGGGAGGGGGGAGTGCCGACTGGGAGTAGGCGGATATGTATCCTACGAATAGAAAGAGAAGAAAAGCCAGTGCCGTTTTTAGCATATGTGGTCTAGAGTTCGACCACGGACTGTTGCTTAGTGACCAAAGGCAATTCTATTAGAAATGTGGTGCCAATCCCTTCTTTAGTATCGAAAGTAATGCGGCCCCCAACGTGCTCAATGCCTCGTTTAGCAATAGCCAACCCAATGCCCGAACCGGCGTATTTGGTGCTAAAGTTGGGTAAAAATACTTTATTCTGGATTTCTTTGGCTATGCCTGTACCATTATCGCTTACTTTCAATATTACCCGATCGGTGCTAAATTGTTGTAGGCTTACTTGTACCGCGGGTTCTCGATCTTTGGGTATTGATTGCTTAGCATTAATAATCAAGTTGCTGAGAATTCTACCCATCAGTTGCTTATCGCCTAGCACCACAAACTCACCCTCCTGAATATCCAAGTCAATAGATATATTTTCTTCGGCGTAGAGATTTACAGTTCGCTTTATTACCTCAGTTAATTCGTAAGGTTCACTCTTGGGCAGGGGCATCTGGGCAAAAGAAGAAAAAGAACTGGCAATGTCACTCAGAGTATCAATCTGATGAAGCAACGTATCCAGCGGTTTATCCATATTTTGCACCTCATCGGCATCCATACCCTCTTTAAACTCACCGGCCAGTTTACGTTTGAGAAGTTGCAGACTGAGTTTCATCGGGGTGAGCGGATTCTTAATTTCGTGGGCTACCTGCTTAGCCATTTCCCGCCAGGCAGACTCTTTTTCGTTTCGTGCTAAGGCTGCTTTACTGGCTTCAAGGTTCACCAGCATCCGATTATATTCGCCCACCATCAGCCCAATTTCATCGTTACTATCCCAAGAAAGGGGCTCGTTATAGTCTGACAAAGAAGTACGGCGAATCTTCTGAGTAATGTACTTTAAAGGATATGTAAGCAGCACTGAGGCCAGGTAAGAAATAATTAGGAAAGCGATAAAAACAAAGGTGAAAATGTTCATCACGTTGGTTAACACCTGAATGATGCGCGCTTCTAACTGACTACGAGACTCAAAGAACGGAATACTAATGATGCCTAATAGCTGTCCGGTTTGAAAGGAGCGTAATCCAACATAAGATGATTTATACGAAAGAGCACCCACTGATTCTTCCAGCACAAGCTTGGTTTCGCCTTCCACTTTAATAGGAACTAACGCTTGCGGGTTAATGTAGCGAGACAGCAATCCGTTTTCATAAATTAGTGGCTGGCTGGCTACTACCAATTTGCCGGAAGTATCAAAAACATTCAGATCGGTCTCGGTGACGCTAGCAATCTGATTCACCGTAGCCGAGAGATCGTCAGGAGATAAGTTATTGCGACTAAATTCTTCAAATGGGGCTACTAAGTTGCGACTGATTTGATCGGTGCGCTCCAAATATATTTGATCAACTTCTTGGTTATACGAGCTACTAATAATACTGATGGTAGTAATACTCAGTGCCAGCAGGGGCATGAAGAAAGCGGCATTTAGGTAAAGCTGAATTTTAGTAGAAAAATTCAGATTGCCCTGGCTGAACACGAAATAAGATGAGTATATACCCAACAGCAGCAAAATGGCGAATACCAGAAGAAGAAATAGGAAAGAGAAGTTGGAGATAATATTGATGAATGAATACACGGGCGAGGCAATTACAATATATTCATCGTCTTGCCCCTTAAGAATGAGATAGTTATAATCACCTCGATTAATATTCGTTTCGCTATCGACTATCTTAAAATTGTAATTAACGAAATAGTCGAAGAGCTGGGCGTTACCCGAAGTGAAGCGTATCTGGTTAGCATCACCTTTCTCAGGCTGCGCTGGGGTAAATATAGCGTAACGGAAGTCGCTACTAGAGTAATCTTGCACAGAACTACGATCTACCAACAGCTCCGGGTAAACTTGGTTGGGTATAAAACGCCTAAGAACTAACTCAACGATAATAGAGCCAATCGTATTGCCGAAGTTTTCCAGATCTAAAAACAAATAGTAGCGTTGGGTGCTCTCTGTATCTAAAAGCGACGTATTCTGATTGATAAAAAAGATGTTTGGGTACTCAGTAGCAAAGCGCAAACTATTTATATCTTCCTTCCATTCATCGTAGGTAAAATTAGGGCTTTCATCTAGCGTCTGTCCCTTGCTATTGAAGAGATGCACTTTAATTTCGTAGCGGTCGAAGTAGTTACCCAAATAGATTCGCTTAATCTTCTGTCGGATAATATTCTTAGAGCCTAATGGGCTGAACAGGCGATTTTTAATAAGTGGGTCGTTCTGGATTTTGTTACCGGCCTCTTGCAGTAGGTACTCGCCCAGAATGTCATTATCTACCAGCAATTGGTTAGCAAATTTCTGTTTGTTGTCCAATGTTTCAATTTGGTACATATCGTAGGCGGCTATAGCGCAGGCAGCAGCACTCACAAAGGCCCCAGCGAACACGTATAGAAAAGTGATGTAGCTAATCCGGGTGAGAAAACGCGGTAAGTTGAATAGGTAGAGCACAATAAAGTATGCTGCCCCGAGTATCACCATAGCAAAAGTAGGAACCTGTCCGAAGGCACTAAGCAAGAGACCTATCCCTAAAGCCACAACAAAGCTGACTCGCATAGGGAGATAACTTTGCTGACTCAGGCTGATAC
>NZ_JBARYM010000590.1:0-3422 GCF_049647865.1 Tunicatimonas sp.
TGAAACAACATCCCAATCTCCCGACGGATTTCAGTACGCATATCCTTATCGGCGTGGGTGAAGTCGCGGTCGTTGTAGTAAACCGCTCCGGTATCCGGTCGTATTAGGCCGACAATACACTTCAATAACACGCTTTTTCCGGTACCACTAGCACCAATAATCAGGTTTGTCTGGCCCTTTTTAAAAACTCCACTTATACCATCCAGAACAGTCTTGCCACTAAATGCTTTAGAAATATCTTCGATACGGATCATAAAAAAGTAATAATTGATGATTGATGGCTCATGAAGGTTATTATTATTCATTAATCACTACCCATTACTCATTAAAGTAAGTAAAAATTGAGCTACTACATAGTCGGAGATTAATACGGCAATGCAGCTATTGGTAACGGCCGTAGTACTGGCTTGCCCTACCTCTAAAGCTCCTCCTCGGGTAAAGAATCCCTGGTACGCCGATATGGTAGAAATTAAAAATGCAAAAACAACCGATTTAACCAAAGCCATGAATACGGAGTATTGCTGAAACTCAGTTCTCAAGCCAGCTACAAACTCCTGACCAGTTACTACATTAAGTGCGGTTCCTACTAAATAGCCACCATATAGGGATAAAAATCCAGCCACAATTACCAGTAGTGGGAACATCAACATAGCTCCCAATACCTTAGGTAAAATCAGGTAAGAAGCTGAATTAATTCCCATTACTTCCAACGCATCAATTTGTTCAGAAATTCGCATGGTACCTAGTTCACCCGCAATATTAGAGCCTACTTTGCCGGCTAGCACTATTGAAGTGATGGTGGGAGCAAGTTCCAGTATCGTCATATCACGTACCACCAAACTAACCACACTGCGAGGAATAAACGCGCTCACCAAGTTTGCGGCGGTTTGAACAGTCGACACCATTCCAATAAACGTGGATACAATAGCCACTAGAGTTAACGAATTAATCCCGATTTTCACGGCTTCATCGATGGTGCGTTTCACGTAAATGTTGAACACTTCCATCCGGGTGAACAAATTACCGATAAACAATAAGTAGGAGCCGAGACTTTTCATAAAAAACATTGATGTTATAGTATTTTGATGCTGGGTGTTATAGTATTTTGGTGCCTAGTGCCAATTTTGTGATCGTCTGTACAAACACTCAGTACCATAACACTGTAAAACTACAACACTATATTGATAAAAGGTTCTACGTAACAATAGATTATACGTTCATGAAAAAATTAGTAGTTATTAGCGGAGCCAGCAAAGGCATTGGCAAAGCCCTGGCCCAACGATTTGCCGCCGAAGGATTTTCGTTAGCGGTGTGCGCCCGTACCGAGGCTGATTTGCAGAATTTACAAGCCGAACTTACTCAGAAGCATCCGGAAATTGAGGTGTTCATTCACCCCACCGATGTTTCTAAAAAAGAAGAAGTGTTGAGCTTTGCCCAAATGATTGTGAAAACCGGGCTTCCGGTAGAAGTTTTGGTAAACAACGCGGGAGTGTTTCTACCGGGGCAGATTCACCAGGAGGAAGACGGAGCACTGGAAAAGCAGATTGAAACGAACGTGTACAGTGCTTACTATCTCACCCGGGCGCTAGTTCCGCGCATGATGGATGCTAAACGAGGGCATATTTTCAATATCTGCTCAACGGCTAGTATTACGGCCTACACTAACGGAGGCTCCTACTGTATTAGTAAATTTGCTTTGTTGGGAATGAGCAAAGTACTGCGCGAAGAAATGAAACCGCACAACATTCGAGTAACCTCCATTTTGCCGGGAGCTACGCTGACCAATAGCTGGGCCGGCAGCGACTTACCCGAAGAACGGTTTATGCCCCCGGAAGATGTAGCCGAAGTAGCGTTCAATGCTTACCAGCTTTCCGACCGAACCGTAGTAGAGGAAATTTTAATGCGCCCTCAACTAGGCGATCTTGGGTAAATTTTGATTTATTTGCCATAGCAACAAATAATTGTGTTCGTGTGTTATCGTGTTCAAGTACTTATGTTCATAGTTTTGTGTTCTGCGTTTAGAGTTTTAAGTGTATAAAAGTGAACTCAGAACTCTAAACACAAAACTATAACACTATAACACTCAGCACCATAACATTATAACACTATCAAAAGATGCTTACTTCCGATATTGCTACCTTTCAACCTTACTGTCCAAGCCTAACGGAGTACGTTCGTCGGCCTACTCGAGTGGTGAAGATCGGTGATTTGCCCATGGGTGGGACCCACCCCATTCGGGTGCAATCTATGACTACCGTAGATACAATGGATACGCGAGGTTCGGTGGAGCAATGCCTGCGGATGATTGAAGCGGGTTGCGAATACATTCGTATTACCGCCCCTAGCATCAAAGAAGCGCAGAACCTGGAAAATATTCGGAAGGAGCTACGCAAGCTCGGGCACGAAACACCCCTCATTGCCGATATTCACTTTACTCCCAACGCGGCGGAATTGGCGGCTCGACTGGTAGAGAAAGTACGAATCAATCCGGGAAACTACGCTGATAAGAAGAAATTTGAGACGATTGAGTACGACGATGCCAGCTATCAAGCAGAAATTGACCGCATCCGCGAACGGTTTACTCCGCTGGTGAAGATTTGCAAAGAATACGGCACCGCCATGCGGATTGGTACCAACCACGGCTCACTCTCCGACCGAATTATGAGTCGCTACGGTGATACTCCACTGGGTATGGTAGAGTCCGCTCTGGAGTTCCTCCGCATCTGCGAAGACTTGAACTACTACGAGGTAGTACTATCCATGAAAGCTAGCAATACCCAGATAATGGTGCAAGCGTACCGATTGCTGGTACAGAAACTGGATGAAGAAGATTTGCAGCCCTACCCACTGCACCTGGGCGTAACCGAAGCCGGTGATGGCGAAGATGGACGTATTAAATCTGCCGTAGGTATTGGCACGCTACTGGAAGATGGCTTGGGCGATACCGTGCGAGTTTCCCTGACCGAAGAGCCGGAAGCGGAAGTTCCGGTAGCGTACCATTTAGTAAAACGCTACAATGATCGTGCTCCTCATCAACCTATTCCACCGGTAGAAAATATTCCGACTGACCCGTACCGCTACTCCCGCCGTCGTTCTCAAGCAGTAGGAAATATTGGGGGCGACAATGTACCGCGGGTGATTGCGGATGTGTCAGTGATTACCGAATGGAGCTACCGCGACCTGAAGCACGTTGGGCATTTTTATCTGCCGGAACTAGATAAGTGGACGATGAATGATCAGGGCTGCGACTACGTCTACACCGGGTCGAATCCTATTGATTTTATGCTGCCCAACGGACTTAAAGAAATTCAGCACTATGCAGTATGGCAGCAGCAGGATGATCAGCACAATAAATATCCCTTATTTCTATCGTTAGGGGAATACCAAAGAAACAAAACGCGCCATCAGCAATTAAATTTTTT
>NZ_JBARYM010000591.1:0-3047 GCF_049647865.1 Tunicatimonas sp.
GATGGTCGCGCAGATGCATAATTTTTTTACCTCGTAGCATGCTGGCCAGCACGGGCTGATTAAATTGTAATTGCACTCGCTCAGCTTGCTGGTGAGTTTCAAATACGTGTAAAGCTGCTTGTCCTACCGTGTAGGTAGTTTGGTTTTCTACCAAAGCTTCCAGCCTTCTTTCTTCAAAAAAACGATTTGGTAAATGCATATTTATAAGCAGTCGTTATCGGCTATTGAATAATAGTACTTTATTTTTGGTAAATATGCAATATGTTTAGAGAACTAGATTCTGTATTTACTAAAATAGCAGATTTAATAGGATTGTTCATGTGAATGATAGAATCCGTCATAGCTTTTTATTTTCTATCTCCTATATTGATTATCCGATCAATTTTTTAAAGCATGATCGGTTTTATATTTTAATTTCGTAACCTAAAAACCCTTATTACTATGAGTGATACGCTCACCACTACCCGCAGTCAGGTAGAAAAACCTAAGTTTAAAGATCAGTACGAAAATTTTATCGGAGGAAAGTGGACTGCCCCCACCAAAGGTCAGTACTTCGAAAATGTTTCACCCGTGGACGGTAATAACTTTACCCGGATTCCTCGCTCAACCAAAGAGGACATAGATGCCGCCATTGATGCGGCCTGGGAAGCGGCACCTGCTTGGAACAGTTCTTCGGCCACTGAACGTAGTAATATGCTGCTAAAGATTGCCGATGTAATCGAGCAAAATTTGGAAGATCTGGCCCGAGCTGAAACTTGGGATAATGGAAAAGCACTACGCGAAACCCGTGCCGCCGACTTACCGCTAGCGGTTGACCACTTTCGCTACTTTGCTGGGGTAATCCGGGCGGAAGAAGGATCAGTAAGTGAACTAGACGCCAATACTGTCTGCCTGAATGTACCTGAACCATTAGGCGTAGTTGGCCAAATTATTCCCTGGAATTTTCCTATTCTAATGGCTACCTGGAAGTTAGCTCCTGCCTTAGCCGCTGGTAACTGCGTGGTACTAAAACCCGCCGAACAAACTCCGGTAGGAATTTTAATTCTGATGGAATTGATTGAAGACATACTGCCCGCTGGTGTACTTAATGTTGTCAATGGTTTTGGAGCTGAAGCGGGTAAACCGCTGGCATCTAGCCCACGCATCAATAAAGTAGCCTTTACTGGTGAAACTACCACGGGGCAGCTAATTATGCAGTACGCTTCTAAGAATATCACTCCGGTTACCTTGGAGTTAGGCGGAAAGTCGCCGAATGTATTCTTTGAAAGCATTATGAATGCTGATGATGAATTCTTTGATAAGTGTCTGGAAGGAGCCGTGATGTTTGCGCTCAACCAAGGTGAAGTGTGTACTTGCCCCTCGCGCTTGTTAGTGCAAGAAAGCATCTACGAAAAATTCATTGAGCGCGTAATTGAACGCACCGAAGCCATTAAAATGGGGCACCCGCTTGAAGCGGATACCATGATGGGAGCACAGGCTTCTAACGATCAGTATGAAAAGATTCTTAACTATATTAATATTGGTAAAGAAGAAGGCTGTGAAGTACTCACTGGGGGCGAAGCTGCCTACAATGAAGGTTTAGAAGGTGGTTACTACATTAAACCAACTATTCTAAAAGGAAATAACAAAATGCGGGTGTTTCAAGAAGAGATTTTTGGCCCAGTACTTTGTGTGACTACCTTTAAGGACGAAGCTGAAGCGATTGAAATTGCTAATGATACCCTCTACGGTTTAGGAGCTGGAGTTTGGACACGGGATATGCACCAAGCCTACCAGATTTCTCGAGCTATTAAAGCGGGGCGTGTTTGGGTAAATAATTACCACACTTATCCAGCGCATGCTCCGTTCGGTGGATACAAAAAATCAGGTATTGGTCGCGAGAACCATAAAATGATGTTGGATCATTACCGTCAGACCAAAAATATGCTTATTTCTTACGACAAGAAAGCGATGGGCTTCTTCTAAATTAATTAAAGGTAGAAAGGTTAAAGGTTGAAGGGTTATATTCTAACACCTTCAACCCTTTACCCTTTACCGTAAACCATAACCTTAATGATTGAGCGAGTAACGATTACTGAAGAAGCTGAAAAAATTATTGACCAACTGCGGGAAGAGCATGGCGAACTGATGTTTCACCAAAGTGGTGGTTGCTGTGATGGCTCTTCACCTATGTGTTTTCCCAAGGGTGAACTGATGCTCAATGAAACCGATGTATGGTTAGGGGAAATTCACGATTGCGAATTTTATATGTCGCAAGATCAGTTTGAGTATTGGAAGCACACACAACTTACAGTAGATGTAGTAACCGGGCGTGGAGCAAGTTTCTCATTAGAAATCCCACTGGGGTTACGCTTTGTTATCAAATCCAGATTATTTACTAAAGAAGAACAAAATCAGCTTCGACCAACGCAACTAGGAGTTAATTAACCTGAAATTGCCATTTTTTTTCTGACACATTAGCAGTATTAAAAGCCTTGTAGAGCTCCTGATCATTTTTGAATGCTAACTGCTCTATATGGTATACCTCAACCGACAAAGTAACCTCATCATCTTCCCACGGCCAAGGTTGAATACTATATACCTTGTCTTCTAAGGCCCAAATTTCGGCCATCTCATCCGAAGGTAATTGTGTTACTTCCAAATGAAGACCATCCGGTGGAATTTGGTTCTTGCATAAAATTAGCGATAGCGCATCGCAGAAATACATTAACTGGTAGGTATCTCGCGCTTTTTGAATAGGCACGTTCAAGCTTCGCGCCAGCACGCGCTGGTAGCTCTGCTGCTCATCTAAAAATTTATCTAACTCTTTATCAGTGCCTCGCCACGATTCGTATAGCGTAGTAGTGTGCATAGAGGTAAGTAGCACTGTCCAGCGAGAACGGTAGCGAGCATTATCTACCATCTTTTTTGCTTGAACAATATCAGGAGGTTTAAGCATAAAGTTGAGAGGTGCGCCCGCATCGGTCAAATGATTTTTGCCCTGCCAATCGCGTTGCCCATCGTCATGGTCAGCAATAGCAGCTACTAACTCAGTCCAAGGTTGGGGG
>NZ_JBARYM010000592.1:0-6346 GCF_049647865.1 Tunicatimonas sp.
GTGTTATGGTGTTATGGTGTTATGGTGTTATGGTGTTATGGTGTTATGGTGTTATGGTGTTATGGTGTTATGGTGTTAATAAGTTACTTAACTTTCATAAACACTATGACATTACTTTAAATTGGCCGGAGATTACCTTGGCGGATGTAGGCAGTTTCTCCGTTCCACTCAATTTTTGCCCAAACGTCATCTTCGCCCTCTACCCGCACCCGGTGTCCTTTCTCGCTAATATAAATCACATCAGCCCCCGACGAAGGGCCATTCATAATGGGAACGTAGTCGTTCATAATGATCGCTAATGAAGGACCAACCGAATAGTTGGTAACGTAAAATAATAGACCGATAGCTACTAGCATACTCAATTGCAATCCGTAGCGGCGAGATTGATTCTCTGGTTTTCGGAAAGCTGCATACGCTAGAAGTGCTAACAATAGCGCACTAACTCCGAAGATGATAAAGTACCGATATTTGCGAAGCAGGTTGTAGAAGAGATCGTAATCGGTGTACTCAAACCCCCGCAGTTGGTGCTCAGCAGAAAGTTCTTGCATCTTCTCAATAGCCAGTTCGTCCGATGTAGCCTGATAGTACTCATTCAAATAGTAGAGTGCCTCACTGTATTCATTTAAACTCTCTTGAATAAAAGCCATTTTAAGTAGCATTGCGGGCGAAGCTTGCTGCTCCTCATAAAACAGTTGCTCGTACAGCCGGAAAGATTCCGTATACTGCCGCAGTTCGTACAGTGAATCAGCCTCAGCAATTAAAGGATCAACCGGCGTATCTGCCCAAACTATTTGAGTTCCAATGATGTTGAAATAACCTAACAGCGAGGTAAGTATAAATTTGCGAAGTACCTTTTGGAAATTCATCATGAGCCTCTTACCTTTGCATCGCAATTAAGGGATTCGCAGTTAGAAAAGCAATCGCTCGGCGATCCGATCCTGTTGCATTAGAATCAGTAGCTCAGCTGGTAGAGCAACGCCCTTTTAAGGCGTGGGTCCTGGGTTCGAGCCCCAGCTGATTCACCAAAAGCCATTCAACTTAGGTTGAGTGGCTTTTTTCATTATGAGCTATTATAGATAACTTAGAATAAAAAGCGCATTCAATTCACTCTGCTTATTAGCCTCCGAATAGCGACTCTTAGTAGCACTGCATAATCTAAAATTCCCGAAGCTAAATATTTGATTATTAGAATTCTTTTTCCTTAGGAAAAGCAATAGTAAAGCAAGTACCTTGGTGCAGTTTGCTATCTACCGATATTTTAGCGTGGTGGCTGTTGATAATATTCTGCGTAGAGGTAAGCCCTAACCCCATTCCACCGCGTTTGCCAGTGTGGAAAGCATCAAAAAGCTTGTCCAGGTCTGAAGTAGCAATACCGCATCCGTTGTCCTGTATCGCAACATACTCATTTTGATCGTCTTGCCAAGTTTCTAGCATAATCTGACCGGTTTTTGGCGTAACGGCTTCTATAGCATTATTTATAATATTAAGCAGTGCCATTATTAACTTATCCTGATCTAATAGAATAGCTTCTAGCTGATCGTTGAGTTTAACTTCAACTTGTACTTCTTGCAGTTTCACTCGGTCGGCGGTAATCTCTAATGTTTTTTCTACTACATTATTCAAAGAGCCCGGTTGGAGAACAAGTTGAGAAGGCTTGGATGAATTGAGCATCGCGGTAATAAGCTCATTAATGCGTTTTGTATTCCGATGAATAATATCTACATAAACTGCTAGATCATCCCGTTCTTTAATTTCGGTACTAAATTGCTCTAATGATAAATTGATATTAGTTAGTGGATTACGTACCTCATGCGCAATGCTACGAGCAATATTGGCAGTCATCATCATTTTCTCCAAACGAATTAGCTCCTGTTGTACCTTCTGCTTTTCAGAAATATCAGTGATAATACCCTGGTAGCCCAACAGGTTTTGTTCAGAGTCTACCAAGCGAGCTGCTGATAGGTTACAAGCGACTATATGTTGGTTTTTATGCTTTAGTTTGGTCTCAAAATCAATAACCCTTCCTTCCGTGGTTAGTGCCTGATACAGGCGAGGGTACTCATCGGCGGAAGCAAAAAGATCTTTAAGCGATAACCTCTGAAGCTCGGGCAATGCGTAGCCAAAAAGCTTTTCCATTGCATTGTTGGTATTGATAAATAGGTCTTCCTTGTTAGTAATGTAAATAGCATTGACCGACTGCTCAAATAACGCCCGGTACTTCTGTTCCTGGGCGAAAAGTTTATGTACAATCCGAGCATTATTAAGCGCGTACCGAATGCTACGCTCAATAATCATAGTATTTAGTCCGTCTTTTACTAAGTAGTCAGCGGCGCCCATTTGCATCGCTTGATGGTCAATTTCAGCAAAACCCTTTCCGGTGAGCATAATAATTGGGCTACGAACTCCGCGCTCAATTCCTGCTTTCAGTAAGTCTAATCCGCTTTTTTCGCCTAAGCGATAGTCAATAAGGTAAACGTCGAAATTATCCTGCTCTAACTCTCGAATTGCATTATCGTAGTTGTCTACCCATACAATTGAAAAATCAACATTTTTAATGTCTAAAAGCAGATCTCGCGTAATGATATAATCATCTTCGTCGTCATCTATCAATAACATGGATATTTTCTCATTTTGCATGGGCTATCGGGTCATATTACGTAAACAATTCGTATATTATCTAAGCAAATTCTAGAGAGGTAAAAAACAATTAATCAGGTTTTTTTTCGGTTGGGAAGTTCAACAATACCTAGCCAGTAGTTCCCAATTGCTTTTGTTACCCTCACTAAATCTTCAAAAGTAACTGGTTTGGTAATAAATGAGCTAACTCCCAAATCGTAGGTCTTAAAAATATCTTCTTCCGCCTTGGAAGTTGTTAGCACAATTACCGGAATATGTTTTAGCTTAGGATGGGCCTTAATTTCAGCTAATGCCTCTCGTCCATCTTTACGAGGCATATTAAGATCGAGCAAAATAAGACCGGGCTCAGGCGCATTATCATCATTATATTTTCCCCGATGTTGCAGGTAGTCCATTAACTCCTCGCCATCCTCCACAAAATGTAAATCGTTGGCTAAGTAGTTTTCCTCTAGCGCGTCTTTAGTTAGAATGCGGTCGTCGGGATCATCGTCAGCCATTAGAATGGTGATCGTCGGATAACTTTTTTCACTCATAATTGCATAGTTTGTTGTAGAGGTAGCACCATGTGAAAACTTGCCCCTTTCCCCACTTCGCTGGTAGCGAAAATATCACCTTGGTGGTTATCAATAATTTTACGGCAAATGGCAAGTCCAATACCCGTACCTGGATAGCTATTGCGCCCGTGCAACCGCTGAAAAATATTAAAAATCCGATCTAAGTACTTCTCTTCAAATCCAATTCCATTATCCTGAACGATAACCTCTCGAGGATTATTCAGCTGATTGTGTGATCCGACTAAATCAGCAGACAGCTCTCTTGATGTGATTTTGATATGTGGGGCTACACCTTCTCTCCTAAACTTAATAGCATTGCTTATCAGATTTTGAAAGAGCTGACGTAGCTGAGTGGCTTCGCCTTCTAACGTAGGTAACTCGCCTACCTCTACGGTTGCTGCTGATTCTTCAATAGACGTTTCCATATCAGCCAACACTTCATCAATTAGTTGGTTTAAGTCTATTTCCTCAAATCCATTCTGAATTCGTCCTACGCGAGAATACTTTAATAAATCATCAATGAGCACTTGCATGCGCTGAGCAGCGTTCTGCATCCGGGCAAAATAGTCCTGACCGGTATCATCTAACTGGTTAGCGTAGCGCGTAGTAATTCGATCGCCGAAAGCCCGTATTTTACGAAGCGGTTCCTGTAAGTCGTGCGATGCTACGTAAGCAAACTGCTCTAAACTTTCTTGAGTGCTTTCTAGTGCATACAGTTTATTACGGAGTTCATCTTCCGATAAACTAAATACACCAATATCTTCGGTAACAATCAAACTGCCAAAAACAGTGCTTGTATGTTCGTAAACTGGTACAAAAGAAACGCGGTAGATGGTATTGTCGCCTGTGATCTCCCGACGGACTGTTTCCTGTTTAAAATTTTTCTTACAATTATTTCTAATATCACTAAGTTCGGAGGGCTCCAGCTTATCTCGCAGGTTGGTGCCGGTTTCAAGCGTAGAATCTAAACCGAAGGCTTTTAGTGGGTTACCTTTACTGATTTGCACGTTAAGCTGACGATCCACCAATATTAAGTCTAGGTTGGGTAGTGCTCGCACCAGCGCCTGATACAATCCCTCGTTCCGCGCCTTCTCTTCCAGAAGCTGCTTATATTCACCAATATCCGTAAACTGTACTACCAGATTGGTGCCCAACCGAAAGGCATGATCTCTAAACCAAGTATTAAGTCCGCCGTCTTGATAGTGAAATTCTGAGCGAAAGCCTTCACCACTTTCTAGTACTCGCACATATCGCTTGAATATCTCACTACCTTTCAGGGTAGGAAAAACTGTGAGCAGGGTTTTACCGATGATCTGCTGGTTTTGCTGATTAATTAATCGCAGTGCAGAACGGTTAGCCTGTTCATATTTAAAATCAATAATTTCCCCTTGCTGATTTCGAACCGGACTAAATACGAGAATACCGTTTTCGATCGCCTCGAGTAGATCACTAAGAAAAGCTTCACTCATAGTTGAAAAAATGAACGTTGGCGGGAAGTAACAGAGGTCTGACTAGAGATCTATATTATATGACTTCATTTTATTATACAGCGTTTTACGATCAATTTTTAATACGTTGGCCGCTTTGGTTTTATTATACCCAGTTTTTTCTAGCACACTAATGATTGCATCGCGCTCGGCTATCTTGGAAACTGACTTCAAATTATCTGGTTCGGTAACGGCATCTTCAGTGGCAATGTCGTCAAAATAAGCGGGGGTTTTAATTTCTTCCGGTAAGCAGTCCGCCGTAATTAAATCGCCTTGCGCCAATAGTACTGCTCGCTTTACTACGTTGTGTAGTTCGCGCAGATTACCGTGCCAAAAATAGGCTTTCATTTTTTGCATCACCTCATCCTCAAAGCCTTCTACCGACTTATCAAGCTCACGATTGGAATTTTCGAGAAAGTACTGAGCAAAAAGTTTGATATCCGCCTTGCGCTCCCGAAGCGGCGAAAGCTCAATTCTAAACTCATTGAACCGATGATACAGGTCTTCTCGAAAATCGCCCTTCTTCACTGCATCAGAGAGGTTTTCATTGGTAGCCACAATAACGCGCACATCAATGGGAATATCTTTGGTACTACCCAGCTTCTTGATTTTCCGCTCCTGGATAACACGCAGTAGTTTTATCTGATTTTCGTACGATAGGTTACCGATCTCATCCAAAAATAGGGTGCCACCGTTGGCCGTCTCAAAACTACCGGTTTTGTCGTTCATAGCACCGGTAAATGAACCCTTTACGTGTCCAAATAATTCTGATCCGGCTAGGTCTTTGGGTAGCGCACCACAATCTATAGCAACAAAAGGTTTTTCTTTTCGCTTACTGTAGTTATGTACTTCGTTAGCTACAAATTCTTTTCCGGTTCCGGTTTCGCCCTGAATAATCACTGACATATCGGTGGGGGCGATTAGGCGAATATGCTGCATTACTTGCCGAGACTGAGGGCTTTCGCCCGTAACAAACCGCGCTACTTTAGGGGCTTTCTCAGTTTTGGTATTAGATTTCTTGCTAGCTATTGCCTGCTTAATTGTAAGCAGAATTTCATCGGGGTAGAGTGGCTTAGTAACGTAATCATACGCTCCTAGCTTAATTGCTTTTACGGCTATTTTTACGTCAGAATAGCCCGTAATTACAATAATAGCCGCTTCGGGGTTAATAATTTTGATTCGAGGAATCAATTCTATCCCTGTAGTATCGGGCAATTTAAAATCACAGAGTATTAGATTGTATGCTTCTTCCTTAGTAGCATCTAGGGCTTCATCTCCCGTGCTAGCAGTGGTTGTTTCAAATCCGTTTTTAGTTAAGAATTTATCAAGTAACAACCTGATATCCTGATCATCATCTACTATTAAAACTTTACTCATTGAGTAGGTCAGAAAAATCGTTCGTGATTAGAAAAATGTAAATATACTCCGCTAAGATAGCTATTTTTCCTATCTAGTAATAATTCAAAAACAAAGGCAATTGTTTAAAGACGTGAATTATAGGTTCAATTCGGATAGTATTTGTGAGATATTTTTTCGGCTGAAGGGCTTCGCTATAAAATGATCAAATTGTTGACCTTGTTTCTTTATTTGCTCTAATACACTTCCGTGCGCACTAATCATTACTATTTTAGCATCCCGATACTGGTCTTTAATAAGCGGAATTAGATG
>NZ_JBARYM010000593.1:0-5875 GCF_049647865.1 Tunicatimonas sp.
ACATTGAGCGAAAAGCAACTTTGAAGTAGTTTCTAATCATAATTTTATCCAATTAGCAATTAGCAATTAGCAATTAGCAATTAGCAACTGTTCATTGTTTAGGTTATTCATTACGTAGTGAGTCTATCGGATTGGCTAACGCAGCTTTAACAGACTGGAGGCTTACCGTAAGTCCAGCGAGAAGTAGAGCCGATACTCCGGCTAGCACAAAAATACCAACGCCAATTTCGGTACGATATGCAAAGTTCTCCAGCCAGCTCTCCGCCAGCCAGTAGGACAAAGGAGCGGCTAGTACAAAGGCAAAGAGCACCAAGCGAATAAAATCTTTAGATAGAAGATAGGTAATCTGTTGAATACTAGCTCCTAGCACCTTACGAATACCGATTTCCTTGGTCCGTTGCGCGGCTACAAAGGCAATCAGTCCTAGTAAACCCAGACAGGCCACTAACACCGCCAATGCCGTGAAAACACTTAACACCCTTCCGAGTCGTTGCTCAGCCCGAAACATTTGGTCAAAGTCCTGATCGAGAAATGAGTAAACCAATGGATTGTCCGGCTCAAATTGGGTCCAAACATCCCTAATTTGCTCCACTCCTTCGGTAGCATCTCCGGTCGTGAGTCGTACCGCTACGTAATCACTCAAAAATGTAGGAGAGAAGACTTGGAAGGCTACTGGTTTCACTGGCTGGTCGAACGATTCTAAGTGAAAGTTTTTAATGACTCCTAGCACCTGCAAGCGTTCTTCATCGTTCGCCCCTTCATTTTTAATAATGGTTTTCCCCACCGGATCAGTTAGTCCTAATATTTTCACAGCAGCTTCGTTCAGCAGTATTCCGTCCCGATCGGAAGCCCGACTTTCCTGGAAGCCTCGTCCGGCAACCAGTTCCATTCCTAGCGTATTGATGTAATCCGGATCAATCAGAAACCACTGCATACCCTGGCCTCCGCTGGCTCCTTCGGAGCGAATATCGCGCATCACGCGGTTGGGCTGGGAAGGTAATCCGGTAGCAAAACTCACCTGCTTCACCCGCGACTGGTTGAGCAGGGCGTCTTTAAAATCTTCCCAACGGTCTTGAATTTCCTTATCATTTTTAATCACCAACACGTTCTCTCGCTCGTAGCCAATATCCTTCGTCTGAATAAACTGTAACTGCTTTACGACCAACCCCGTCGTGATAATCAGGCTAATAGATACCGCGAACTGAAAGACAATCAGTACATTGCGCAATTGGCCACTACGTAGGGAAGAAGCAGCTTGGCCCTTCAGTACATTAAGCGAGCGGAAAGCTGAGAGGTAAAAGGCTGGATAGCTACCAGCAATTAGCCCTACCAAAAATACACCTCCGGCAATGGCTAGCAACAGCGTTGGATGTTGCCACCAGTCAAAAGTAAGCTCCTTGCCCGTAAGCGTATTAAAGGGAATCCGCAGAGCTTCTACCGTACCCAGAGCAAGCAAAACTGCCACGAGGGTGGTAAGAATTGATTCGAGCAAGAACTGAAAAATAAGCTGCTGACGTGGCGAGCCTAGCACTTTCTGAACCCCAACTTCTTTGGCTCGGCGGTTGGCCTGAGCGGTAGACAAATTCATGAAGTTGATACAGGCTAGTAGTAAGATTAGTACAGCAATGATAACGAGCGTATATACCGTATTAATACTTCCGTTGGCTTGGTGCTCGCGTAGCAAATCAGAGTGTAAGTGGATATCGTTAACGGCCTGCAATTCATACGTCAGACTGACATTTTCCTCTGGACCAAAGTCATTCTTATCCAGAAAAGGTTGGGCGTATTGTTCCGCAATCTGCTCCAGTTTGCTAGCTAAACCCGCCATCCGAGCGGGGTTATTCGCTACGTCGGGCTGCACTTTGAGGTAGGTGTACATAACATTCCAGGCCCAGTTATCATTGTCAGTAATTTCTCCGTAACCGGTGGGAGGAACCAGCATATCGAAGGGAAGGTGCGTAGCGGAAGGGGGATCAACTACTCCGCTCACCACTCGAGCGGTACGACTGCCCCCGAATAGAATTTCTTTTCCCAGCACTTCGCCCCGTTCTACCGCTCCGGTTCCGAAGTACCGCTCGGCAGTGGCTTTGGTTAGTACTAATGCTTGGGGAGCTTGCAATGCTCGCTCATCACCCGCAATCAGATTGAAGTCCAGCACCTCTAAAAACGTAGAGTCAGCAATGTAGATGGATGTTTCTCGGAAGACTTTTTCGGTTCCTTCGTTGGGTAAGCGCATGGTAGAGTGGTTCCAGGAGAACACGCGGGCGATCGCTTCCACTTCCGGAATATCCTGTTTAATGGCTTCGTACAGTGGGGCGGGGGTGGTGGCCAGTTGGTAACCTTCGCCCCCGTTGGTTACCACCCGGAATACCCGTTCGGCATCCTGATGAAAGCGGTCGTAACGCAATTCGTCCATCACGTACCAAGTGATAAATAAAGTAGTAGCTATTCCTACCGAAAGTCCTACCACGTTAATTGCCGTATTGAACTTCTGCTTGTAAGCGTGTCGAAATGCGAGAGTGAAATATTTTTTTATCATAACTATCTATGGTTGATGGTAGAGGTTGAAGGGGTGAAGGGTAAGTTTACCGGGCGACGGTCGCCTTTTACCTTCTAACCCTTGACCTTCCACCTTCGATTTCTACCATATTGATGGCGAAAGTGTTGGTGGTGGTATTTTGGGTATATGTGATTTTGATGGAATGAAAGCTGATAGCATCGCCGGCCTCGAACGCTTCATTGGAACTGTTAGGAAGTTCAACCTTTCCTTTAGCTTGAGAAATACGTTTCTTCCCCAGTACTCCTAGAAAACTCCTTCGGATATTTAGTGATTCAAACGTCAACTGTACACCTTCGTCGGCTAGAAATTTACAGGCATGAATTAAATCCTCTCGGGAGGTAGTTTTGTCGCGCAATATTTCCGTAGTAATGATGCTGTTAGCTTTGACCGTTCTGGTTATTGGTGCTGGACCTTTGTCTGAGTTGCCAATCAGTGCGGCATAAGTTCCAGTAAATCCGCTGAACAAGGTCAAAACTAGCGTGATAACGTCGAAACTGAGTATCATAACAGTGAGAATTAAGTTTCTGATAAGTTAATCACAAGGCTGATTCCAAAAATTACTATAAATCTCAAGTGGTTGAATGTGAGATTGTTAATTACGAATCACTGAAAAAGGATGAAGCGGAATGTTCGGTTTTGATACAGTGTAGTGTATGTTTTTGATACGCTAAAGTTTTAATTTCGTACTTTCAACAAGCGGTGAATATGTTGTGAATTTTAGTATGGGGGTAAGCTTTGCGTGTCAGGTCGCTCAATTCATCACTCAGCTATCTTGAACACTTTTCCTCTATCGCCTTTGGTTATCGTGAATAGGTATTCATCGGCTTCTCCATCCTGAATTAAAAATACTTTCGTGTCAGGTTTAAACCCAAAGTACCTTTTTCCTAGTGGCTTGAAATCTAGAACATTATCGTCTATCCGAAGTCTTTTCGAGAAAATGCTATTGTTCTTTATACTGAACGAAATTGAACCTTTCCGTTGATCGCTATTTTCTACTGCTTCATTTGCAGAATTGTCTTTTTCTTCCAGTTTTCTTTGAGCGCGAATGGCTTCCCATTCTTCATCAGTCTTAGATTCATTGAATTTTCGGTAGTACTCTTCTCGTTCCGCTCCCGTCATATCCTCCGGGTAGCTTTTGTCGGCGCATCCTACAGTCGTAACGATTATTGCGAGCGCGATAGTAAAGCGATTCTTTAGCATAAGTGAAAGGTAAAAAGTAAATATCTTAAACCCTATACCTTCTACCGCGCGGCGGCCAACCTTTACCATTAAGTTAGTCATTCTTTAGTGAGTCTACTGGGTTGGCTAGGGCGGCTTTTATTGACTGAAAGCTTACCGTTAATCCGGCAATTAGTAAGGCAGCTACTCCGGCTAGTACAAATATTCCTAGTCCAATCTCGGTGCGGTAGGCAAAGTCAGCAAGCCACTGCTGCATCGCCCAGTAGGCGAGGGGAGTAGCCACCACAAAGGCAATCACAACTAGCTTAGTAAAATCCCGAGAAAGCAGCAGTACAATATTTTTGACGGAAGCCCCCAGCACCTTACGGATACCAATTTCCTTAGTACGCTGTTCGGCCATAAAAGCCGCTAAGGCAAGTAGGCCCAGACAGGCAATAATGATGGCTAACAAAGTAAAGCCACCGAAGATTATTCCCACTCGCTGGTCGGCTTGAAACAGTTGGTCAAAATCTTCGTCCAGAAACGAATAATCAAACGGGGTGCCGTCGGCGTGCCGGTTCCACTGCTGTTCTAGCATGGTGAGGGTTTGAGGTAGATCGTCTGAGGCTACTTCTACCTCCACATAATTTTGTTCGTCGGAAAGAATCATGACTAGTGGTTCTACGGTTGAGTGCAGAGACTTGTAGTGAAAATCCTCGGCTATTCCCACCACCTCTGCTTCATACATATCACCAATCTTTAATCTGCTGCCTACCGGATCGCTTAATCCTAAGGCTCTAACAGCCTGTTCGTTTAGAATAACGACACCGTACGCCGAATCCGCTGCAATTTCGCGAGAGAAGTTGCGTCCTTTTTTCAGGCGAATGCCCATGGTAGACAGATAATCATGGCTGGTCGTGAGGCTGCTGAGTACTAGGGCATTTTCTTCTCGGTAGATACTATCGCTCTCAGTTTGGGGGGTAATAATGTACTCTGGGTACCCCGCTAGAGGTGATACATTGGTAAAGCTTATACTCAATACCTCACTTTGGTTCAACAAAGCCTCGCGAAAAGTATCGGCATTAGCTCCCAAAGCCTCGCCGTCGTTCAGTACGATAATATTTTCTTTATTAAAACCCAGGTCTTTGTTACGAATAAACTGCAACTGCTCGTAAACCACCAATGTGCAAATGATTAGCCCAATGGAAACGACAAACTGAAAGACTACCAGCGAGTTACGTAACCAGGTATTTTTACCGCCACCTAACCGTTGTCCTCTCATTACTTCAATTGGTTTGAAACTAGTTAGGTAAAAGGCTGGGTAACTGCCAGCCAATATTCCCACAGTAATGCCTAGTAATAAAACCGCTGGAAGAAACCACGCAGTAAATAGTGGTACGTGAATAGCTGTACCCGCAATTTGGACAAAAGGAATTCTAAGCAGTTCGACTAAACCTAAGGCTAAAAGTACCGAAAGCAGACTAAGCAAAATCGACTCACCTAAAAACTGACGTATTAGTGTACTGCGCATTGAACCCATCGTTTTACGAACTCCTACCTCTTGGGCTCGATCAGCGGAGCGAGCAGTGGAAAGGTTCATAAAATTAATGCTGGCAATCAGCAAAATGAAGAGCGCAATTGCCCCGAAGATATACAGGTATTTGATATTGCCGTTGGGCTCAAACTCACCAAGGATGTGGGAGTGTAAATGTATATCAGTTAGTGGTTGGGTAAACATTTCTATTACATAGCCTCTCGCTTGAAACATTTCGTACTCCGCCAGATACTTTTTCAATAAAGGATCCAAACGGGCATCTACTGTTGCTATGCTCGTATTCTCGTTCAGCAAAAAGTAGGTGGCTGCAACAAGGTTGCCCCAGCTTTCGGTTTCACTGCTAGGGTCAGATAAGTAGGAATAAACAATGTCAAAATGTACGTGCGAGTTTTCGGGCACTGGCTCCATAATGCCAGTTACCTGAAAAGGCGTATCATCAATGAAGATACTTTGCCCCAGTGGGTCTTGTTCCTGAAAGTACTTGTGGGCAGTTGCTTCGGTCATTACCACGGCGTTGGGTTCTTGCAGTACTTGGTTAGGATCACCCTCTTTCAGAGGAAAGCTAAATAACTGGAAGAAATCCGGGTCAGCCGCTAATACGT
>NZ_JBARYM010000594.1:0-2294 GCF_049647865.1 Tunicatimonas sp.
TCCAAGCGTTCGGGATTGCTTAAAAAATTAATGATCCGTTCTTCCATCTTCGGGGGAAGCGGCCAGTGCGTCGCACATTGTGCGATAGTATTGGATATGATAGTGTGCCATTCATTGCTCTGTAAAAGTACAAAAAATTGCTCAATCGCGTTTAAACAATTTTCGGTAGGTATATAACGTAGAACTGACCAAAAATATTCACAAGCTAGTAAGCTACCTTTCTGAAAGCGAATGGATTGAGGATTAAATATGCGCAGTTGATTTTCACCACCGAAGATAAAAGCATGGTCAAAAGCTACGTATTGCAGCTTTTTATCTTGGTCAGCTATTAGCAGATTGAAATTATATCCTTCATCAATTGGCTTCCCTCGATCTGCATTACCTACCCACTGATCAAATAGGGCAATTCTGAGTAAATCTAAAGGGTTATCCAACTGATTAAAGTCATGCTTACTGCTGATAGACTCAATAGGCGAGAGGATACGCGACAATACTTCCTGCGAACCAAAACAAATGATACCCGCTTCACAATGCGACTTATTGCGACGTAATTGATTACGGTCAAAAGAACCTTCCGTAACAGCTACGAAGGCTATTGTCGGAGTTGGAATATTTAGCCATTGAAGAAGCTCGTGGGCAACTACTTCGTAGATGAGAAAATCTAATTCAATTTCCTTTTTGAGATTTAAGCGGTATTTGCAGTAATATAATTGACCATCATCACAGTAAAATTTCATGGGAGCGTGCCCATCGGTCTCTAGCTCTTCAACGAAATACTGTGTATGAACTGAAGGGATGGACATTATAAAGTCATTGACTGATTTTTTCTATCGAAATTCAACTCAAGATTATACATTTCTCCGCTGCTTCTGAAGCACGTTGCATTTAGGTTTAGTACCTAATTGTATTTAATACGAAAAAGCAGCCTGACATTTAGTAGTAGGTTTTGAGCCGAACCAATACCAACATTTTTACTATACCATTTACGAACCTTAAATAGTTTTCAGGCCCAATTCTCTCAAAAATTCACTATGCTTGTCGGTATTCGTTTGAATACGATCATTGATGGATGTCAACCGCTCATTCACTTCATTTAAGTCAATTTGTTTTTCTGGCTCAGCAGTACTAACATAGCGAGAAATATTCAGGTTATAACCGTTCTTTTCAATCTCCTCCATGGAGACTTTACGGGAATAGCGTTCCGATTCTTTTCGGTATTTATAGGTTTCTACGATTTTCGCGATATGCTTTTCATCTAAGGTGTTTTGACGTTTGCCTTTATCATAGTGTTCCGCTGCGTTAATGAACAACACATCATCTTCCTTTTTGCATTTTTTCAGCACCAGAATACAAACCGGAATACCGGTGGAATAGAATAAGTTAGAAGGCAAGCCGATGACCGTATCAATGTTATTGTCTTTTAATAGCTTGGTACGAATGCGTTCTTCGGCACCACCACGGAATAATACTCCGTGAGGCAGGATGATAGCCATTGTGCCTTCTTTGCCCAGGAAGTGAAAACCGTGCAGTAGGAAAGCAAAATCAGCGGCTGATTTGGGGGCTAAACCGTAGCTTTTGAAACGGAAATCTTCGGCCAGGGTATCGTTGGGTTCCCAACGTAAGCTGAAGGGGGGATTGGCTACGATGGCATCAAATTCTATTTTCTTGGCAGGATTCATCTCGTTTAACTCATCCCAATGATTGAGCAAGGTGTCTCCGTGGAAGATCTCAAACTCAGTATCTTTCATGCCGTGCAAGAGCATGTTCATGCGGGCCAGGTTGTAGGTGGTAATGTTATTCTCTTGGCCATAAATTTTACCAACCGTGCCGCCATTGTCTTTGATCCGCTTTCTTACGTTCAGCAATAGCGAACCTGAACCACAGGCAAAATCCAATACTTTTTCCAGCTTGCTTTTCTTTCCGGTACTCGGGTCTTGACTGTCTAGAGTAGCGATCTCTGACAGGATGGTAGAGATTTGTTGGGGGGTATAAAACTCACCGGCTTTTTTACCCGAACCGGCGGCGAACTGACCAATTAGGTACTCATAGGCATCTCCAAGGGTATCGGTATCGGTAGAGAAATCGGCAATGCCTTCGGCAATTTTTTGGATGATGGTGCAGAGCTTTTTGTTGCGGTCGGTGGGGGTTTTTCCCAGCTTCTCTGAGTTCAGGTTGATTTCTGAGAACAAACCCTGGAAGGAGTTAGCAAACGACTCGTTTTCGATGTAACGGAAACCCGCTTCCAGTATAACCAATAGTTCTCCGTCTTGCGTTCGGGCCAGTTCGGTGATATT
>NZ_JBARYM010000595.1:0-6496 GCF_049647865.1 Tunicatimonas sp.
ATTGCCGATACCAATCGGGCTAAACGCGTGCTGGAAACCAGTCATCCCCCGGTGTACTACATCCCGCCGGAAGATATTAAGATGGAATTTTTGCATCAACTTCCCCAGACAACCTATTGCGAATTCAAGGGGCGAGCCAATTACTACACCGTTCGGGTGAAAGACCAAGAAACACCGGCGGCTGGCTGGTTCTATCCTAATCCGGTGAAAGGTTACGAAAACCTGAAAGATCATGTTGCCTTTTACCCCAGCAAAATGGAAGCTTGCTACGTAGGCGATGAGCAAGTACAGGCTCAAGAAGGCGATTTCTACGGCGGCTGGATCACCTCTGACATTGTTGGCCCCTTCAAAGGTGGGGCCGGAACCTGGGGTTGGTAAACGAATTAATACGAGTCAGTAGATTTACTACTTTAGCGCATCATACAGAATTTCAGCGGGATGCAGAGCAATCCGGCCAGTGCCATCTTTAATCTGATGGCGGCAACTGGTGCCGGGAGCAGCAATCAGTACATTTTCCGGTTGTTCGCGCACGGTGGGAAACAGCACCAACTCCCCAATTTGCATGGATACTTCGTACTTATCGTCCTCGTAGCCAAACGAACCGGCCATACCGCAGCATCCCGAAGGAATCATGTGCATTTGGTAATTCTCGGGTAACGTTAGCATTTTCTTAGTGGGCACCATTGACGAAAGTGCTTTCTGGTGACAGTGACCGTGTAGCTTAATTAGTCGAGGTTCAGTAGTAAAATCGTCTTTTGTGATATTGCCTCGGTCAATTTCGCGGGCAATAAATTCATCAAAGGTGTAAGTATCCTGAGCAATACGCTGCGCCGCTTTTTGCTCTTCGCCTCGGGTTAGTTCTATGTATTCATCGCGCAATGTTAAAATAGCCGAAGGCTCTAGTCCAACAATTGGCGTTTCTTCGTTTACCAAGTCCTTCAACAGCGCAATATTTTCTTGAGCAATGCTTCGTGCTTTCCGAATCAACCCCTTAGAAAGAAAGGTGCGGCCGCTTTCTTTATGCTTCGGAATTTCTACTTCATAGCCCAGTTTTTCTAGTAATTGAATTGCCTTAATACCAATTTCGGTGTCATTGTAATTCGTAAATTCATCGCAGAAGAAAAACACTTTGCCTTTAGTCGCTTCCGAAATAGTAGGCGGCATTTCAGGAGAAGCAACTGATAAGCCACCACTTGTTACCATCGGTTGTCGGGCTTCGTACCATTTCCGCAGAGTAGTTTGGTAAAGCAGTGGTAATGAGCGTTTGCGGGCAAAACCATTTACCTGTTTAATCAACCCACCAATAAGTGGATTAGTGACCGCCCAATTATACAGGCCAGGGGTGCGAGCCGCTAATGCGGTAAGCTTCGTAAAATTAGCGATGATCCACGTTTGAAATGGTATCCCTTTCTTATCGTAGTAGTGCTGCAAAAATTCTGCCTTCATCTTGCCTACGTCTACGTTGGAAGGGCACTCTGCCTTGCAGCCTTTACACGATAGGCACAAATTCATCACGTCCTTAATTTCATCGTGAGCAAAGCGATTCGATTGGGTAGAATTCGTCAGGAAATGACGAAGAATGTTCGCTCGGGCCCGGGTAGTATCTTTCTCACGGCGCGTAGCCATATAACTAGGGCACATGGTTCCACCACTGAGATGGGTTTTTCGGCAGTCGCCCGAGCCATTGCATTGTTCGGTTGCCCGCAAAACCCCCTTATTTTGACTGAAATCCAGCACGGTTTCAATTTCGGGAATGGGATGACCGGGCATGTACCGAAGCTGCCGGTTCATGGGCGGAGCATCGACAATTTTGCCTGGATTAAAAATAGTATTAGGGTCCCAAGTGCGTTTGATCTCACGAATTAGTTCGTAGTTCCTATCGCCAATCATCTGCTGGATAAACTCCGCCCGCAATCGTCCATCACCGTGCTCACCGCTAAGCGATCCTCGGTACTTCTTCACCAAGTTAGCAATGTCTTGGGCAATTATTCGGAACATAGCGTTGCCTTCTTCCGATTTTAAGTTCAGGATAGGACGTAGGTGTAGTTCACCATCCCCGGCGTGAGCATAATGAACGCAGGATAGATCGTACTTTTCCAGGGTCTGATTGAATTCGGCAATATACTCAGGCAAGTCTTCCACCGCTACGGCCGTGTCTTCTATTACTGGCTGCGCTTTAAAATCACCTACCACGTTTCCCAATAAGCCTAAACCTGCTTTACGAACGTTCCAGGCAGTTTTGCTATCCTCATTATAAAGTATTGGAAAGTGATAGCCGTAGCCTTCCGCTTTCATTTCAGCGTACATGGCTTCAATTGCTGCATCAACTTCCTGACGAGTATCTCGGGCAAACTCAATCATCAGCACCGCTTTGGGTTCACCTTCAATGAAGTAAGCATTTTTACTATGCTCAATGTTAGCGCGAGTGCGTTCAATAATGTGGTGATCCATCAGCTCCGAAGCACCCGCCCCATGCTTCATCGCGATAATATTGGCCCGCAGACTTTCGTCAATAGAGTGAAAATGCGGACAAGCCACTCCTATTTCTTTAGGAGGCAGTGGCAAACAGTTTAGTTTAATTTCGGTAATGAACGCTAACGACCCCTCGGAACCACAAAGTAGCTTACAAAAATTAAACAGATCAGCCCCGCCAAATATTTCGCTATCCAACAGCACATCTACTGCGTATCCTGTATTTCTTCGGCGTTTAATCTCAGGACGAGGAAACTGGTCGCGAATTTCTTGTTGCACTTCCGGTTGAGAAAGTTGGTCGCGTAGCCGTTGATAAATTTTAGCTTCTAGCTCACTGACCGCTGTTTCCCCCGAACACTTTTTCTCAAATTCTTCATGAGTTAGGGCTTTGAACTCCGTAAAGCTACCATCGCTCAAAATGGCCCGAACTTCTAGTACGTGCTCACGGGTTGTTCCGTAAATAGGTGAGTGTAATCCACAGGAGTTATTACCCATCATGCCACCAATCATAGCTCGATTGGCGGTGGAAGTTTCCGGCCCAAAAAACAACTCATACTTTTCTAAATACTTATTCAGATCGTCGCGAATGACTCCCGGCTGCACTCGAACCCAGTGTTCGTGTAAGTCTACTTCCAGTATCTCGGTAAATTTTTGCGAAATATCTACGACAATACCGTTACCAACTACCTGGCCCGCTAGGGAAGTGCCCGCTGCTCGCGGTATCAGCGAAGTACGGTAGCGATTAGCAAATCGGATAAGGGTAGCAATATCGGCTTCGGTTTCGGGAACCGCTACGGCCAGAGGCATCTCTTGATAAGCCGAGGCGTCGGTAGCGTATAAAGTACGCATGGCATGGTCGGTATGTAACTCGCCCTGAAGCTGTTCAGCCAGTTTTTCCAGATTCATAATAGTACAAATACAGTTCTCTAAATGTACTACAATCTAATGAATGTATAAGTTTGCAATGGAGACCGGAAACTGAAGTCCAGACTCCAGACTGAATTTTTGAAAAATAGCCGTATATCAATTTCCGGTTTCCCGTCTCCGTTTTTCGGATTCCGCCTAACGTTTTCCCCACTGGATAAGGAAAGTGCCGGTCATAAGGAAGAGCACTCCGAGAATCTTTTTAGTGTTGACGGGTTGCGCCTGAAAACCAAGCCAGCCGTAGTGATCAACTACTACCGAAAAGGTAAGCTGACTCGCAATTATTAATCCGAACAATTGAGAGGGTCCAATCTTGGGCGCAATTAAGATCACAGAAGTGATAAAGATAGAGCCTATTAGCCCACCCAACCACATCCACCAGCGCGTTTGAGCGATATTCTGTCCATTCAGCACTGAGAAATCCGATCGCATGACAATGTTAACAATTAACAGGCAGAGGGTGCCGGTGACGAAAGAGATAAGTCCGGCTATGAACGGATTACCTAAAAAATGACTAAGCTGGGTATTAGCCCCTGATTGAATTACGACTCCCATGCCAATTAGCAAAGGAATCAGTAATAGTAAGTATGGCATGAATTAGCGATTGAAGCAAAAAAAGTAAAGATAGCAGAATCGCTAGAAAAACCTTAGTAAGTAATGCCTTACCGGATAACGCCTTACCGGGTAGTGCCTTACCGGGTAACGCCTTACCGGGTAGCAACAGATTCTATTACTGCTTGAAAGGCATACATTCGGTCAGCCGGGTACCAGCGAATGGCTTGTCGTAAATACTGACGAGCTGAAGTAAGTTGATGATGATTATAGTTATCTACCGCTGCATTAAAGTACGAAAGGCCCAATAGTTCTTCCATACCTACCTTGGCCTGAATAGGTTGAGGGTACATAGCCGCATTAGCCTCTTCAGATTGGTACTGGGCTATTCGTTTGGTTATAGCCAATTTATCCGAAACAAAGCCCCCCAAAGGATCAGTACTCTCAATAATTACTATTTCTTCACCAAGCGGAACCTCCAAATACATATGATAGGTCATTTCTCGTACCGAAAACCGGATTTGAAGTGCATCTAGTAGCAGCGCATACAATGCAGTGCCCGAAACACAGTCGTAATGACCGCTACCGAGCAGATCGCCTAAGGTAGCGTAAGATGCGTATCTTTTAAGATGCGTGCGATGAATATGGTAAAAAAAGTATTTTAAAAACTGCTTAGTAGATTTTGACTTCTTCAGTTTCCGGTTCAGATATTGCGCGGTATGCTGAAGAGAAACATACTGTTCCTGAATATTCGCTGGGGTGATATCAGACTGAATGGTAACGAACTGAGCAAATAGTTTTGGCGATACTTCTATTTTAGATGCAGGTACGTCTACTAATGTCGGATGACTCGGTACTACCAATTTCTGAGCAGACACCGAAACAGAAAAAAATAAGGTTATTCCCCAAATATATAATCGCATCATAGCAGACCCTCCTTTCAAGTATTAACAAATGTTAACATAAAGTTAACAATTAATTAACATATAAAATCTTTTTTTTCTTAGTAATTTTACATGTTAAGAAGTCACCTGTTTTACTTGATTCTTTATTAACTCTTGAAAAGAGTAATATTAAATGCCAGAATAGTACAGTAGAAACATGGTTGCTACTTTAGAAACTACCGTTTCTAGCCAAAAAAAGTACATTGATCAAAGATGTATACTATTAACTCTGGGCTAAAATCTGAGTCGAATAAATCTTGATAGAGATAGATAATTGCTAGAAGAAATGCAGCCTCAACTACGAAATTCCTTCTTCCCTATCGTTCCAACGGTGAAAGTAGGGACCTTTGTTAGCAGGCGTAATGCCGGTTAAAAAGTTAGGAAGCGGAGCTGACATAGGTCCACTACCGATACCACACGCAATGCTGGGATAGATATACGTACCAAAAAATCGGCTTCTTTTTTTACCCACTTTATTTTGAGTATCCCAAACTTCTAGAGCATCCTCTTTAGAAACTGGGCGGCACATAGAAATATAATCACGACCCGGGCGTACAGCCCGGTAGAAGCCAATAATATTAGAAACTAAATTTTCAGCACTAAATCCGCTATCAGCAGTCCACCCGTAAGGGAATTCTGACTGTACTGTTTGAAACCCATACGCCACCTCCATATAAATAGCTAAAGTAACCGACTCCCGCTCGGCTGATGATAGACCAGAGCGGACGTAGTAATTTTTAGTTGCCCCTTTAGTATGGCGGCTAGGTGGCTGACTATATTGCACTTTAAACCCAGGATGCTTAAGGCTACGAATACCCGCTTCGCCTACGAGCTTAGACCACAAATTTCTAATAGTAATTGGGCGCGCCTGAGCCAGGTCAATCCACCCGCACAAGCAAGTGTAAATAAGGCCATAATCTTTAAACACACTGTTGGGACCGTCTACAATATCAGTACGTTTTAGCATAAGGTTGTGTGGTTAGTATAAAAAAAGATATAAAAGAAAGCATTAGGCTCATCAAGCGTTCATCACTGTACAATAAGTGTCCGGTATCGGACAAGCCAATTCCTTAGAAACCCCTTTTTTTGACACGTTTAGTCAGTTTTTAGGTTTGGCATAGCCCTTGAAACATATATTGGCAAGGACGCAAAATTTTGCTTCTCAACAGTAACCCAAAAATTTAAAAATCATGACGACAATAAACAACATTATCCCAGCTTCTTTACTAGTAGATCGCGAAAATACCACGATTCCTTACAGTGCAGAAACTGTTCATTTAAATGAACGCATAGCTCGAGGCACTGTTCCATTCTCAAAAATGGGTCAAGGGAAATTTCGCAAACTGTTCAACCGGCATACAACCGCGTATCGCTGAAAAGAAACGAAGCAGCAATAACAACCCATATCTTACTATTGACAAAGTCACTCAATGAGTGACTTCTGTTTTGAAGGAACATCGGTATATAAGTTTAACTAAGTGGAACTCGTTGATCAATAACGCCTTCAATTAATCACTTTAGTAAAGACAGTAAAGGGCCAGAAAAAAGGTTGGAAAATCTCTGATACGGAACTATAAAAGCTAATTGTAAAATCAGTTTAAATC
>NZ_JBARYM010000596.1:0-1870 GCF_049647865.1 Tunicatimonas sp.
ATTGCCGAGGTGGTAGCGGCCCGCAAATTGGAAACCACCGGTCACGAAATCATTAAATCAGTACACCCGCACCCTACCATGTCGGAAGCCGTAATGGAAGCTGCAGCGGCTGCTTACGAAGAAGTGATTCATTTGTAACGGTTTATTGTTTGATAGTAATAGAAGGTAGATTCGTAATGGGTCTACCTTTTTTGCTTTAGAAAAATACCCTATATGGGATCTGTTTAAACCACGTACTTCTTTTTCAATGTGCTATTGGTTCACTAAATTAACATGATGATGCGAGTGCTTATTTTTATTCTTTTACCCTACTGTTTCTTTCTATCAACTTCTGTATGGTCTCAAGAATATGTGGCTCAACCAGATTCTCTATATTCCGCCCATCTCAAAGAACAAAGGCAGATACAGGTTATTTTTCCAGAGAAATACGATCCAAATCTAAAGGAGAATTATGATGTGTTTTACGTGCTAGATGGAGAATGGAATACGTCGTTATCAGAAACCGTTCTCCATTTTTTAGGATATGGTCAGTTTGTACCTACCAACATGATGATCGTTAGTATTCCTAATCTGTATAAGAATGACGTAAATATGAGGGATAGAGATTTTACTCCTACTCAAGTTAAAAATCGTGATATTTCCGGCGGGGCCAATGATTTTCTGTTATTTCTGAAGGAATTAGTGGCCTATATTGATGAGAAGTATCCGACCAATAGTGAGAACAGTGTTCTCTACGGAACATCATTGGGTGGCCTGTTTGCCATTTATACGTATCTGCACGAGCCTACGCTGTTCAAATCGTACATAACCGTTGAGCCTGCTTTACATTGGGATAATGAACATTTAAACAAAGTTGCATCGAGAAAACTACCTAAAATAACCGAAACCAACAGCACTCTTTGGATAAGTTCTCGCGACGGAAAAGACTTCAAGGATATGGGCATTGCCAAACTTGAATCCATACTTTCAAAAAAAGCTCCGAAGGGATTACACTGGAAAGTGGCAACCTACCCTAATGAAACCCATTTTTCTACTATCTGGAAAGGTATATTCGATGGTCTTAAATTTACCTACTCAAAAGTATCCGACGAAAAGATAGTTAACAGAGCAGATACCGCTACCGAACCACAGTAGTGTAGTTTGCCTCACGAGTTATTGTTTCATATAACTCTGATTGCAACTAAGTAGATTTAGAGAGGTACTATCGCCCCCATAAATCTATATTTTGCGAATGGAATCGCAAAATAGTATAATTTTTTACGATTCCATTCGCAAAAAATTATGTTTTACGGTATATTGAGCTAATTATGCACATATCCCGCTTAATTGCACCCTCCATACATAGGAAAATATCAAAGGGCAAGGCTATTATACTAATGGGGCCTCGCCAAGTAGGAAAAACTACACTTATTAGTGCTATGTTGTCTGAAAGGGAAGAAAAAGTGCTGTTGCTTAACGGTGATGAGGCTGATGTGCGGCAATTATTGCAAAATCCTACTTCTACTCGCCTACGCGCATTGGTTGGTGACAGTCAAATTGTAGTCATCGACGAGGCCCAGCGTATTGAAAATATTGGATTAACCATTAAACTCTTTACCGATCAGATTAATGAAGTACAGATCATTGCTACAGGCTCTTCGGCACTAGAGTTAGCTGCTAACATTAATGAGCCACTTACTGGGCGAAAATACGAGTTTACGCTGCTGCCGCTTTCTTTCGGGGAAATGGTAGCGCATCATGGTTTACTAGAAGAAAAAAGGTTACTGGAGCACCGAATGATTTATGGATATTATCCAGAAGTAGTCACCTCGTTGGGTGAGGAACAAATACTACTGCGAACGTTAGCTGATAGCTATCTTTACAAAGATCT
>NZ_JBARYM010000597.1:0-2441 GCF_049647865.1 Tunicatimonas sp.
TGATTGATCAGATTATTCGGCCGCTAGAGGGATGGACCACTTGGCGAAGAACCGGATTACCAAATCTGGAAGTGCCGGAAGGAGCACTAACTACTGGTTTGTTTATGCGGTTTCCATTACCTCCCGATGAAGTATCAGCGAATGATAATGCTCCCACGCAGAAACCGTTAGACGAAAGAATGTGGTTCAACCAACAAAATTAGTAACTGATGAACGTAATAAAATTATATCATATACTATTCGTAGCGGTGGCAGTAGTCACCTTCAGTAGCTGCGAAGAATTTGAAGATGAGCGGTTAGATTTTTCTGATTCGCAAGTGCAATTTGTGCAACTATCTAGTGGTAGTGCCATAGAGGCAGCTCCAACTGATACTGTATCGGTAGAAATAGAGGTTCGAGAGAACCTCTACACCGATATTAATGTAAATTATGAGATTACGGGAGCCATTACTCAAAGTGGTACGGCCACTATTGCTAATGGTGAGTTGGATACTGCGGTTGACCTTATACTACCTGCGGCGGCTGGAGAAGCTACGTTCTCGATAACTGGTGTAGACAACGGCTTGCAAGTTGGTCGTCCTAATACTTCGGCTTCAGCGGTAACAAGAATGATTGTTTGGGAGTAGATATAGAAGCAAACTTACTAAATTGTTTTACCCAATAGAATACAAAAAACCCGTCTGAAAAGATGGGTTTTTTTGTTTTAATCAATGTTGGCAAAGAGGTTTTTCCTAGAATGCTTGCAGCGAGAATATTCATTTGAAGGGTAGATTTGGTAGGACTATTCTACGTGATTTTACTTGATTATATACAGCTAATGCTTGAAGACAATACGGAAAGAATAGGATATCTCATAAGCGATAACTCAGTATTTGTCCCAAAAAGGGAAGCTGTACTTGTTAATTTGGTAAGTTTTGTAGAACTTTAATTGAACAAGAACAGATTATGTATTCTTACCTGATATTTTCTGCTTATGGTATTAATGATTGATGACGATTTAGATACGCTGGAAATCTATCAGATAATTGCTGCTAAAAGTTCTCATGCTCATCATTTTAAAGTTTTCAGTAGCCCAGTAGCAGCTTTACATTGGTTAAAAAGACAAGTATTTATTGATGGTGCGTTCCCTCGTTATTTACTTTTGGCCTTGAATATGGCAGAGCTTCACGGGTTTGAGTTTCTAGAAGAATTTGAGCGGAAATTGCCCTATCAGCAGCTTGATACCAAAGTATTTGTATTATCTAATTCTATCCGATACCTAGATCAATCCCGATCAAAAAAATATGATAGTGTGAGTGAGTTCATAAGTAAGCCATTATCTATTGAGCGATTCTACTCTCTGTTAGAATCAGCTTCAGACATTCATACAATAAAAGTATAGTACGACAGTACAGTAGTTAGAGCTGATTTTTAAAATCAATCCGCAATTATGACTACAGAAATGGTCAGTATATCTGTAGAAGAACTTCATGCTGTAATACTGATACAGGTAAAGTTAACCATCTATAGGCGCAGCAGTATACACAACAACTGAAAGAACAATTATTTGGTCATACCTACACTGTTGTAAATATGTTCCTTTCCCTTGCCGCTATCAGAGTAGTTAAAATATAGCTACTTATTTTACTGGAAGTACGTTTGACCTTACTACAATAATATGTTATCTTCATTAACGTGTAAGGCAGCCTTAAATACTTCTTATTTTGGAAAATTTATATTTTAGCACAAAGGAAAACTCATTAGACGGAACTATAAGAAATCTGTCTTTTATAACATAATAACTAATAGCATAGTGATAAGATGTATGTTTTTAAATCTTTACTTTAAGTGTTTTTACAATAAACGCATCAGTATAAGCTACTAAACCAAATTTAAGCAGTATCTACAGAGAAATTGAGAGATCTCTCTAAAAATACAAGTACTTTGTTGAAAATTTAATAGAGCAACTCTGCACTACAATGGAAAGATTTGCAGTAAATACCCAATAAATTTAGAATAATTGTATGCGATTAGGTTTCTTTTTAAAATCAAAGATATATTTTTGCTATTCTGTTGAAAAGTCTAATGGTTACCATTTAGCTATTAGCAGCGAATATAATTAGTAAGTAGATATACACTATTGCCAGAAGGGCAATAGCCGTTTTGACATATGAAACTATATGAAAATACTATAAATGTGATGTATTAATTTAAACTAAAATGTGAAACTATGAGGTACAACTCTACACAACTCACCTCGTCAGGCCAGCCATTTTCCCTTGTGAAGGGAATAGGAATATTTGTTCTGACTCTTTTGTTATCCGCCCCACTGTGGGCTCAAGATCTGACCATCGCCGGTACAGTAACTTCTCAGGAAGATGGAAGTACGTTACCCGGAGTGAACGTGCTAGTAAAGGGAACTACGCAAGGCACCGTTACTGATATTGATGGTAACTACCGAA
>NZ_JBARYM010000598.1:0-4292 GCF_049647865.1 Tunicatimonas sp.
GTACGAAGCCACTTGGTTCAACCCTTCGAACAACTCTACGGTTGGCACTGAGCTAAAATCGTCTACCGGAATGATGGAAGGTACGCCACCTTCGGAAACGGATTTCGTATTAGTGTTGGAAAAGAAGGTAAATAATGATTGATGAGTAGTGAATAATGATGGATGAGAAACGCTGTTCTGCTGGCATTAGTCATCAATCCAGTTCGTACCACTCAACATCCGCCAGCGGTTTCCGTCGGCCCCGAAATTCTTCGGGAGCGTAGTTGGTGGCTAAGTAGTCTAGCACTGCATCTTCACTGTCGCCTAAGTCCCAAAGCCCTTGGGTCTCCTGCATCCACACAATTTTCTTGTGCCAACCTTCGCGAGTAAAGCGGTTTTGCACAATTAAAGCGCTCGAGTGACAGGCCAGACAGTGGCTTTTTACTACGTTTAATCCTTCACCAGCGAGTAATCCGGTAGCAGTATCTTTACCGTCTTTAATCTGAGCCTCTGTCACCGGAAGTGGCTCCGTAGCAATTGGCTTCTCAGTTTCTGTATTAGGGTTGCAAGCCACCAGAACTATCAGAAATATGAGTAGTGAAATATATTTTACTGTTTTCATTAGATTACTAATATTGGAGTTTAGGGTCTCGTACTTCGAAAGTGTTTTACAAAAGTGTCCAAAACCCAATCCCTAGTTCCCAAGCTTTAAGATGCTTTCACCGCAATCCGATGGCAAGCGTTGTTCAGATAGCCTTTAGGGTTCCAACCGGGGATCATCATCGGTTGGGCTACTCCCTGCTCGTCGGTGGCTTTCGTCCATACTTCGTAATAACCGCTTTCAGGAAAGCTGAGTTCGGTTGACCAGTGCTGCCAAGCGAGGCGGTTCACCGGTCTTTTTAGGGAGCAACTTTGCCAAGTAGCCCCGAAGTCGATAGATACCTCGACGTTTGCTACGGTCCGCTCACCCGCCCAGGCGTGTCCCCTTACCTTAAGGGTTCGGCCTAAGTCAAACATCGCTCCTGACCGGGGGTAAGTAATCAGCGACTTTACTGGCATGGATTCTATAATTTTGAAATCTTCTTCCGGCACTTCTTCCCCCGGCGCCACCGGATGCTGGGGTACCCGGTAGGAGTTACCACCCATCTTCGGACCGTCGTGCACTTGATTACGAACCACCAGCTTATCTACCCACTTACCTGAAGCCGAAGCGGGCCAACCTCCGCAGACGAGCCGTAGTGGGAAGCCGTGCTCTAATGGAATATCTTCACCGTTCATGGCCCAGGCCAGCAGGGTTTCGTCCTGTTGAGCCTTCTCTATCGGCACTCCCCGAGAAATTACTACTTTACTCGGATCGCCGCTTAGGTGGGTGTCTTTACCGTAGTAACCAACGTAAACCGCGTCGTTTTTAATACCTACATCGTCAAGAATATCCCGCAGACGAACGCCAGTCCATTGGGCACAGTAGATAGCTCCTTCTTCCCACTGATTACCCGAAGCCGGGGGGTAGAATCCGGCGCGTCCGTTGCCGCCGCACTCTAAGGTAAGCTGATAGGTATGCGAGGGAAAATTGTTTTTTAGGTCAGCTAAGTTGTAGGTCTTCTCGGCAGTAACCGACTCCCCGCCGACGGTTAATGTCCACTGCTGGGCATCAATATTTTGGGGGATGATTCCGTTGTTACGAATAAAAATATGGGGGAAGGTGGTAATCTCTTCATCAAGCAGGTGCGGGGGGGCTTCTACGTTCCAGGGCCGTTCGTTACGAACAATCATTGCTTCATCTTTACCAGTCATCGGGTTATTCTTTATTTGGAAGGGTAACGGAAGGTATCCGGCTGGTAAGTTGGCCGCGTGAATGATCTGAGTTCCTAATGCTGTGCTCATGGCCGATAGCACCCCTCTCTTAAGAAACGATCGCCGGTTCCATACTGAGCCTTGAAAGACTAAGCGCTGATTTTGCTCATTTTTTAACATAGTTTCTAGATAAGCAATGGTAAGCAAAAACCAAAATTGACGTAGTACGAAGAAAGAAAGTTGTAGAATCCTCGCTGAGGAAAGAGTTAGAAAATAAAGAACGTATTCACATATTTAAAATAGAAGTAATACACCTACATGCTATTGTTCTAGGACGATAATTCAATAAAATATGAAATAAACGTAATTGAAAAATAATTTATTGAAGTGGTTTGCAATTCATATTGGATTATCTTAAATAGCTAGTGGCTATTGACGCTTATTCATATTTTTTGTCGCTTTATACTTACATAGACTTACCACACTTAACGTCCTACCTAAGGATGTCGCCTGAACATACTGCTATTGCTCATTGGGCTAACCAGTAGACTGTTTCGCTTGGATACCTTTCTTAAGAAGTATAGTACTGCCACTTTCGCTATTTAGGCAGCCCGGGGTGAACTCTGCTCAGATCATTTATTTATCTTTTATACTATATTTTTATGAGACGACAACTATTACTCTGTTTGCTTTGCCTGCTCGGGTGGAGTGCTTACGCTCAATCAGTAACGAGCTTCACGCTAATTAATGCGGATACCGATACAGATATCGGATCGCTACAGAATGGTCAGACATTAAATCTGGCAACTTTACCGACAGTGAATCTTAATGTACGTGCCAATACCGATCCGGCTCAGGTAGGTTCGGTGCGTTTTGCTTTGAATGGAAACACCAATTTTCAGACGGAGAATGTGGCTCCCTACGCGCTTAAAGGGGACGCTAATGGCGACTACCGGAACTGGACACCCAGTGTAGGTGAAAATACGCTATCGGCTACTCCCTACACCGGTGCTAATGCCAGTGGTACCGTCGGAACCGCCCTTACCGCGACCTTTACCGTTATAGATCAGGCTGATTCTTCCCCGCCGGAACCACCGAGTAGTTTGGTAGCTACGGCTGCTTCGCCCACCAGCATTTCCTTATCCTGGACTGATAACTCTGATGATGAATCTTCCTTCGTTATTGAGAAGTCTCCCTCCACTGCCCAGCCCTTCAGCGAGCTAACGACGGTTACGTCGGATACTGAAACGTATACGGATAATTCGCTAACTGATGGTGAATTTGCAAGATACCGAGTAAAAGCGGTAAACGGGGCGGGTAGCTCATCGTTCTCTAATACTTCGTCGGCTACTACTCCTTACGGAAGTCCCAAGCCACCTACGGTCATAGTTGCTACCGTCATATCTGATACTGAAATTTACCTGGATTGGGAAGACGCCCCTTTCGGCAACGACTACGCGATTGAACGGTCACTTTCGCCTACCTCCGGGTTTGAGCAGGTTGATGCTAGCTATTTCGGCGATAGTCAGCATACCAGCAGCGGTTTAGCGCCTAATACCACCTACTATTTTCGGATAAAAACATTTTTCGATAGTGAAGCTTCGCCCTACAGTGAGGTAGTCTCGGCCACCACCGAATCGGCACCTGTTTCTGATGCTATATTGTACGCCATCAACTCCGGGGGAGCTGCCTATACGGCCGACGATGGAACGGAGTTCACTGCCGATCAGCTAGTAAGCGGTGGAAAAACGTATAAAAGTAACGCGGGCATTTCGGGCACTACCGACGACTTTGTCTACCAGAGCGAGCGCTACGGTAACTTCACTTACCAACTGCCGGTGAGCAATGGCACGTACGAAATCACGTTGCTGCTAGCTGAAGTCTACTTCAACGACCCAAACAAACGGCTATTCGATATAGAGATAGAGGGTAATGAAGAAGTGAGTAATCTAGATCTATACGCTACGGTAGGGAAAAATGTAGCTTATCAGATTACGAACACCGTTGAAGTAACCGACGGAAGCCTTTCCCTGACATTTTCCGCCGATATTAACAATGCTAAGTTAGCGGGACTGGTAGTGAAGGGTAGCGACGGAGTGACCCCTCCCGCACCGCCCAGTGGGGTTTCGGCTTCAGCCCTTTCTAGTACTTCCATTGAGTTTTCTTGGGATGAATATCCTGAACGGGTATCAGTATACGCTATTGAGCAATCAATTGGTAACCCAGATGATTTTTCGCCCCGTCTATCGCAGTACTACGGTACTACTTCTTTTATGTTTGAGGATTTAACTCCGGGTACTACTTATTATTACCGTATGCGGGTGCTGGTAGATGGTGCTTATTCAGATTATAGTCCGGTGGTAAATGCTACTACCGAAGCGGCTCCGGGCTCCGGTGAAGCGACCGTAAGTGGTGAGCTACGCAAGTGGCACAAGCTAACCCTGGACTTTGACGGTCCCACTCATTCGGAAACCGATACTAGTCCTAACCCATTTCTAGACTATCGGCTCAACGTGACG
>NZ_JBARYM010000599.1:0-1977 GCF_049647865.1 Tunicatimonas sp.
GTATACTCTTTACCTTCAATAGCCATCTTACCCGCTTCTTTCACTGCTACTTCTGATTGGTACTGTTGATAATCATTTAGCTTGATGACTTCTGCCTTAATAAATCCTTTCTCAAAGTCAGTATGAATGACTCCCGCTGCCTTGGGAGCTTTCCAACCATCAACAATAGTCCAAGCGCGTACCTCTGTTTCACCGGCTGTAAAATAAGTAATTAAATTTAGCAGACGGTACGAAGCCCGAATAAGCCGATCTAAGCCTGATTCTTTCAGACCGTATTCTTCTAAGAATAAGCCTCTCTCTTCGGGGTCTAACTCAGCAATCTGCGATTCAATAGCCGCACTAATTAATAGAACTTCGGACTGCTCTTGATTGACTGCTTCTTTTAGCGCTTCTACATACTTGTTGCCCGAAATAGTAGAGTCTTCATCTACGTTGGCTACGTAAATCACAGGTTTGGCCGTTAGCAGAAAAAGATCAGCTACAGCTTCTTTATCCTCTTTCGGTACGTCTATTGACCGAGCGTTTTTACCACCTTCTAAGTGAGATTTGTAGGTTTGCAGTGTAGCTAATTGCTTGCGAGCTGTAGTATCGCCTGATTTGGCAATCTTCTCTAATCGGGTAATTTTCTTTTCTACTGATTCTAGGTCTTTTAGTTGTAGTTCAGTATCAATTACTTCTTTATCAAATACTGGGTCAACGCTCCCCGCTACGTGTACCACATTGTCATCTACAAAGCATCGGATTACATGGATGATAGCGTCTACCTCCCGAATATTGGCTAAAAATTTGTTGCCTAACCCTTCACCTTTACTAGCTCCTTTTACTAAACCAGCAATGTCCACAAACTCAATAGTTGTGGGTATAACTTTTTGCGGATTTACCAGCTTTTCTAACGTTTTTAAACGAGAATCAGGCACGGTAACGACGCCCACGTTGGGCTCAATAGTACAAAAAGGAAAGTTAGCTGCCTCTGCTTTGGCACTAGATAAGGCGTTAAATAATGTTGACTTACCAACGTTAGGAAGTCCTACAATACCACACTGTAAGCTCATATATTTTAATTGTCAAATTGTTAAATGGCTGATTGATTTAGGTATTAGGTATTAGAAAGGGAAACGAATAGTTATTACTTCAGAGTTAATGCTTCTAGCTTTTTCGTATTTTACATCTCAGCTTTTAAACACCCGGTATTGCCTGTAACCGATGTAGAGTTCCGTAGTAACCACTCGTAAAATGGTATATACTGGAATGGCGACAATCATGCCGATGACACCCGCCACGGTAGCGCCCGCAAAAATAATAATAAAAATTTCTAAAGGGTGGGCTTTTACGCTTTTTGAGAAAATAAGAGGTTGAAGTAGTAGATTATCAGCAAGTTGCACTACCGTAAATACTGATAGAATCTTAACAACGAGTACAACTATCTCTTGAGTATTGCCATCGGCTATTATGGTAGATAGCCCTACAATAATGCCAAACGTAGCTCCTATTATTGGGCCCGCATAGGGAATTATGTTCGCTAGTGCTGCAAAGATGGCAATAGTAAAAGCGTACTTCACTCCCAAAATACTAAGCCCTAGCGAAGCTATACAAAAGATAGCAAATACCTGAAACGACAGCCCAATTAGGTAATTAGAGAGCAGCGTTTCAATTTTATAGATTGCGGCAATAAATACTTCAAAATACTGGTTAGGAATTAGTTTAATAACTTGACGGCGGACCAATCCTTTTTCATACATAAAAATAAATGTAATAAAAATGATGGCGAGTGTTCCTACAAAAAAGTTACCGGTAAATGAAATGAGGCTATTGATAATATCCTGAAACTCTACTTTAGTAATAAAACCAAGTAGACTATTCCGTAAATCATCCACTAAAAAACCGGGGGGCTTTTCGGTAATATTGTTATCTCGTAAAAACTGTTCGAGGTTTTGTAAAGGCGCACTGGCCCGAGCGTATAAACTTTCGTAATTAATC
>NZ_JBARYM010000600.1:0-3096 GCF_049647865.1 Tunicatimonas sp.
GTAGGTACTGAAATTTAACATTTTTTAGCAGTCGCTGTGAAGCAGTCGCTGTGAAGCAGTCGCTGTGAAGCAGTCGCTGTGAAGCAGTCGCTGTGAAGCAGTCGTCGCAAATTGATCACTAAGGAACAGTTGGGGTGGAACTGATGTGATGACTGAATACTCTTTTGGGTGCTTAACGTGACTATTTGCAGTAGGTATTATACGTAGTACATTTCCGCACTAGCAAGGGTAGAAGTGCGAGCTAAATAATGAGATTGTGAGAAGAGAACGCTATCGTTTAGAAATCTTATTGAAGGAGATGTTTTTCTGACGGGTACTTTTAAACGTCCCTTCGTCGAAGTTACGTTTTTTCTGATGTTTAGTGTTGCGACCTTGTACCCGTTCGCGCCACATGCGCCACGAACTGGGTTTCATCTTTCGGCGCATCAGCTTAATGACTTCCTTTTCGGATAGGCCAAACTGAGATTCAATGGTTTTTAGCAACAGCTATGGGGCAGCCCGTAAGAAACAGCTACCTTGAGATTTACCAGATAACTTGTACCCCGTAATCACTAAATACCTTATCTCTAGTTATCATATCTGCTTTCAGTACTTGAGACTGAGCAATTAGTAAGCGATCAAAGGGATCGCCATGATGAAAAGGCAAGGTTTCTACTTGAGTCAAATGTTCAGAAGTAATACCAACAATCCGAATTTGAATAGCAGCTAAGTCTCGATAGGTTTCATGAAAGGTTAAGTGGAAATCTAGTTTTCCTAAACTACGCTTAATAGCAATCTCCCACAGACTTACCACACTAGCGTAGATAGTAACTTCTAAATCTTTAATCTTCTAGGCTGCTTGAATCGAGAGACGTTTATCTCCCTCTAATGTCCAAATGAGTGCGTGAGTATCTAGTAAGTAGGACATTTAAGGCATATATTCTTTAAAGCAGTCGAGAGGATCATCGAAGTCGTCAGCCATATATTTGAGAGCTCCTCGGCGCAAACCAATTGGACGTTCAGTTAGCTTCGGTGTAGCAGGTGGCGAAAACCGTTCATTCACAATCTGACGAAGTTCTTCTATTTGTGCGTCATTTAAGTTCTCAATTATAGCGTGTAAATCAGTGCGAATTTCAGTCATAATTAGATTAACGAATTAACAACGCTATCGTTTTGAAATCTTATTAAGAGAAATATTCTTCTGACGGGTACTTTTAAACGTCCCTTCGTCGAAGTTACGTTTTTTCTGATGTTTGGTGCTGCGACCTTGTACCCGTTCGCGCCACATCCGCCACGAGCTAGATTTCATCTCCCGGCGCATTAGTTTGATAACTTCTTTTTCGGACAAGCCAAACTGCGCTTCAATGGCATCAAAGGTAGTTCGGTCTTCCCAGGCCATTTCAATAATTCGGTCTACGTCGCGCTCACTTAAATTAGGCATTAAGGATTGGATTTTAGAAGAAGCTTTTGCTAAGAAACTATAAGTATAACCTAATGTTTGCTGCTACCTATAGCTGACTCTTAACTCTCAAGCTCACTTTACTTTCCAACCCCTAAAACCTAAAAAGAATCACATTTGATCGCTAATGGTGGTCATTAGCTCGTCGTTCATTTTTACGTAGGCTTGATTGCCGTTTTCTTCCGCTAACTCTTTTGATTTCTTAGCGGCAGCCATAGCACTTTCGTAGTTGCCATTCTTCTCGTGAATTTTGGCTTGCAGATGCATTACCCAGTAGCGGTCGCCGTTGAGCTCTACCGCTTTATCAATCCACTCCTGGGCTTGCTCCGTGTCTTTGTCGGTGGTGTAGTAATAATTCGCCGCCGCGTAGTACAGATTAGGATCATCGCCCGGATCAGCCATTTTTTCCTCAATCTGTGCCATCACGTTTTTGTCCACGTTCGGGTCTTCTATTCCGAAGCTCACCATCGTATTTTCCCATACCATGTGCAATTTGGCTCCAGTATCGGTCAAATCAGAGAACATGAACGTCAGCGTCTCAAAGGGCATATCAATCTTTTTGGCCGGAACTGTAAAGCGGAACATATCCTCACTTTCATCGTAGTTTCCGGTGCCACTTTGCTTCGTATTTTTGTTCACAATCATGGTCCATTCTTCCTCACCCGGAATGCTGAACAGCGCATATTCCCCTTCGGGAAGGGAGTTACCTTCAATCATTACTTCGTCGCTCACCGTAAGCTTAGTAGCCATGTTGGCTCCGGTGCGCCACAACTTATCATAAGCCTCTAGGCCACCGAAGATCTTTCGACCTTTCGCTCCGGGTCGAGAATACTCAATGCTTACTTCGGCCAGGCCTACTGTTTGAGAAATTTCTCCCAGCGGACTTGGCTGCGGAGTGGTAATTTGGGCTTCTACCTGCCAAACAATTAGCAGGGCAATTACCATAAGATAGATACTTCGTTTCATAGTTAGTGCAATTTTTAGTTAAGAGCACAAAGTTAGTCACTAGGGGTTTGAAAACAAGCACTGTATTGATGAGTGTTATGGTGTTAGAGTTCTAGGTTTTGAGTTCATTTTTACAAACTCAGAACATAAAACTCAAAACTTTTAAACTATAATACGGTAACACCATGAACATATTAGATAACTCTTTCTACCAACGCATCGATGTGTTGCAGATTAGCCAGGAGTTACTGGGCAAGTATCTTTTTACTGAGATTGATGGTAAAATTTCTGGCGGAAAGGTAGTAGAAACGGAGGCCTACGCCCACCAGGGAGACCGAGCTACCCAGATGCATTTGAACCGGCGCAATACGCGTTCCGATGTTATGTATAAATCTGGGGGAGTGGCCTACGTGTACACGGTGTATCGCATTCACCGAATGTTCAATATCATTACCAATAAAGAAGGCAAACCTGATGCGGTACTGATTCGGGCTATTGAACCTACAAAGGGCACTGACCTTATGAAACAACGACGGGGAATTGAGGATGAGAAGCGACTCGCCGCCGGGCCGGGAATGCTCACCCAAGCCTTAGGAATAAGTACTGATCACTACGGAATCTCGCTCATTACCGGAGAAACAATTTGGCTAGAGGATCACGGCGAAGAGGTGAAAGAGGATAATATCATCGCTAGCCCGCGAGTAGGTATTGAC
>NZ_JBARYM010000601.1:0-6764 GCF_049647865.1 Tunicatimonas sp.
TGGCTGCAATAGAAATCTAATGCACAAGTAGGCTGTCTATTGCATATCTATCTTGTCTACAAGTATTTATACCAATAAGAAAAATACTCCCACGAATTGTACATTAAAGTATAAGTCTATTAAATAAATTAATATATCAGAGCTGAATAATAGGCAGGCAATAGTCTACTTAATTTACAATTTCTCTATGAAATCATCTAAGTCTTCATTCTTCGCCAAGTGTAGTTTCTTCCGAAGACGGTACCGACTGGTATTCACACTCTCGTAGTTCACCCCTAGCAACTGGGCAATCTCCTTCGAGGTTAATCGCATTTTTATGTAGGCTAGTACGCGTTTATCCTGTTTGGTTAAATTTGCTGATCGTTCGTCTAGCTTTTGGTAGAATTCGGGATGTACGTGTTCAAAGTGATTGAAAAACTTTTTACCAGAGCTTTTTCCTTCCACCACATCAGCCAGCAGCGTAGATGCTGTATGTATCTTTTCGTTGCGTTCCAGTTCGTTCTTAGCTTCTTCTAATAGAACTAAAACATGTTGGAGGGTAGCGTTTTTATGGCTGAGACTTGCCAAGTAGCCAAGTAGCTGACGCTCCTGCTGTTGGATCTTCGCGGCCATCTCCTGCTCCAATTGGGTAGCGTACTGATCACTGGCCTGCTTCTCTCGTTCAATCTTTTTAGCTCGTTGATTTTCTGTATATAGTTGATCTTCTAGTTTAGTTTTCCTCACTGTTTGGTATACGGCAACTAAAACAAACAAAAACAATAGCCCACCAATGACGAGCGCGATATTTCGGTACCAGATCTCATTGTCCTTTTGCACTATTTGCTCCTCTAGTTTATCAATAGCGCGCGCACTTTCGGTCCGACTTACCTGAGCGTTTTCTATGTAAACCATGATACTATCGTGTGCCGCCCGCTCGATGCTATCCAGCTTTCGGTAGTTCTCCAGATCGTTCAGCGCGTACAGCGATTCTTTGGCAGTATGACTAAAGTCTACTACTTCGTAGTCATCGAACACCGCTTCTCCTAAGATTTTCTCCAGGCCATTCAGCACGTAGGGATAGGCTAATTGGTATTCCTCTCGTTGTTGAAGCAACCTGATCTTTAGATCAAGAGTAAGTAAAGAAAAGTCGTAATTTCCGTAACTAGGTTCCCGCAGTACTTTGTCAATCAATGAATCAGCGCGCGCGTAGTATCCCTGTAGTATATAAGTTTCTACTAAACTTAGCGGGACACCCGGTGACACGCGGGCAGTATCATTAATCTGATTTCCTATCTCCAAGTAGTACTGAGCACTATCCAAATTGGGCGAATCAATTAGTAGGTAGGACTGCCCTAAATTACCGTAGATTCCTACTAAGTTCCGTATCCCCGGGTTACTATAGGCCAAACTCTTCTTAAACATCCGAATGGTGTAATCCGACACACTAATGCTGGCTAGTCCCAGTTGAAAGTACGCCGCAGATAGCTGAACCGAGTCCCCAATTTCTTTTGCCCGCTCGATAAGGTTTAGAAGGATTTCAGTGGTTTTTTCGTTGATACCGGTATTGCTGTACACTTGGGCAATTTGCAGCAGGGCATCTATCTCGCGTTCGGCATTGTTGTGCTGAATTGCAATATCCTTCGCATTAGTAAAGTACTGAAGAGCTTTATCTACATCATTTTTGGCAAAAAACTCGAACCGCCCTCGTTTAAGGTAGGTTCTGTACCGAAGCGTATCAATGCTGAAGTAGTTTACCAGCAGCTCTAATGAGTCGTAGGCCAACTGCTGATCATCAATCGGATACGTGTCTACGAATTCGATAATATTTTCGGCAGTACTTATCGCCTCCTCTTTGGTGAGTTTGCTAGGGTAGTCATTGCTTTCTTGCCCCAAGAGTTCAACCATTCCGAACAGCAGAATCCAACCGAGAATAAGTCTGACGTATACTATATCCATAAATAATTTCCAATATCTTCGTAACCATACTGCATCTTTGGCGTGCAGCTACTACTAGCAAAACCAACCGGATGAAGAACAAACTAACTTAACTGGAAATAACAGGCGACGGGCGGACTTAATACTATCTGACAATTCTTATTTAAACAAATAAATCCTAAAATAACAGTTAACAAGGAGAATAATAGGCAGCTTCACAAAATTCATTGATTTGCTACGGAAAAAAGGTAGACTACCGAATCTTGTATGCCTTCTTTATGCCTCTAAACCTATTTCCCAACCAGAGGTCAGTTCATGAACGAAGAATCAACAACGACAAATAATAAACAAGCGGCTACCTTAAAGGAATGTCTGATTAAACAGTTGGAGTCAACCGATAATCCGCTGGTGCTAGAGCAGGTGAAAATAGCACTGGATGATAGAAAAACTCTTGAACAGATTAGCCACTTTCCTTTGATTCAGCGCTTAATTCGGGAGAAGGAGAGCGAAGACTACGAATTACGCACTCACCAAACCCTTCAGCAGGGTAATGCCCTAAGCCGCTACGAAAATAAAACAGCCGGCGGCGTCTTCTTTTTAGGAATTATAAGTTTACTGCTTATCGGCGCACTAGTTACTGCGTTTACCGAAGAACAGGTTTCCCCTTCCCTATCGGCTTGGTTGGCTTGGCTGGGAGGGATACTAAGTTTTATTTATCTGCTATTTATGGGAGATGCTCTGTTACTGTTTTATTACAGTAGGAAGTCGCGAGTTTCCATGAATCGGGCTGAAAGAAACAAACGGTTGCTAGCCCTTGTCTTCCCGCCCCTTCGAATCGGTTCCCGCAACATACGCGGTGGCGAGTACTGCTGGATTCCGGGTTGGCAGTGGTGTAAAGTAAACGAAGGCCTGTTTGCCGAACTGAAGCGCCGGTTTGTACTACCGATGATCGGCATTGCCGTACTCATTATTCCCGTGCTGGTTATTGAGTGGAAATTTTTGGATGAAGTTCGGGCTAATTTCCCTCAGTTGAAGATCAATCTAATCTTGGAAGCGATTCAAACCTTCATTTGGTGCGCCTTCACCTTTGAGTTCTTGTTGATGATCTCTATCAGCCGCCGGAAGCTAAACTACGTCAAAGAGAACTGGATTGATCTACTAATTATTCTTCTTCCATTTGTCTCCTTCTTACGAACGTTGCGTATCTCCCAGATTGCCCGCCTCAAGTACGCCACCCGCTCGTTTAAACTGCGGGGAGTGATTACCAAAGCCCGGCAAGGGCTGATCTTTGTCGATTTTGTACAGAGAATCTTCCGGCTAAGCCCCGAAAATGAAGTGAAGCGATTATTTCGTCTGCTACAAGAAAACCAGCGCGACCGCGAAGAACTTCAGCAGAAGCTAAAGGAAGTAACCGAGTTGATTGAGAGGAAGAAGCGAACATCTGAGTTAGCAGACTAAATAATTAATCCCCACTCACAATCTCAAACGGATGAGCGATCGTGTTTCCCAGTTCATCTACTACGTGCAGCGTATGTGAACCAGGTTCCAGCAGTAAGGCCATTTGGTGTTCGCCTTTAGTTTTACCCAGATAGGTATCATCTACGTGCCAGTATAATGATTGCTGATGGTCGCGGTGCGTAGCTTCAAAGATCGTTCTTCCCCGCTCGCCCTGTAGTTCTTTCGGAATATAGATCTTAGCGTGGGCTTTGGGGTAGATAATATCCATTGGAATATTTTCCATTCCACCCGGATGGCAGTCGGCTCTGTAGGGTGGTAAGGGTTGGTAGCTGGGATGCTTACGCTGGTAGTACCATTCCTGCACCGGGGGCAAGGTGAACCACTGCTGGGTGTGCATCTGATGAATAGGTTCGCAGTCGCCTTGTACTTGATACGTTCGGCTACCGTCTAACTGAACCCGCTGATGATAGGGTGAGACCGGTGCTTTCAATCCGGCGCCCGGGACCCAACTGCTTACCGTATCGGTCGCCTGACGAGGAGCTCGGTATCCACTCGAGCTGCTGACCACTACTTTAGCCATATCGCTACGGGGCATATCGAACCAATCGGTGGCGGGCATCAATTGTACGATATCAAACAATAGCGGAGCCGCGGCAGTCACTCCGGTCAGTCCTGGTCGGCCTTCCCCGTCGGCATTGCCCACCCAGACCCCGATAGCGTAGCGAGGCGTTAATCCTACCGCCCAGGCATCGCGGTGGCCGTAGCTAGTGCCGGTCTTCCAGGCTAGCGATTGAGACGAAGAGAAATACTGCCAGCCAACTTCGTTCGTCGGACGGGTTACTTCCTGCATTGCCCGAAAAGCGAACCACAGCGATGAGGCGCTCAAATGACCGTATTCAGATTGAGCATTGGGCTTCGCTGAATCGGCTTTTACTTCATAACTGAGGGGATGGATATCGGATTGGCTGTAGCGATTAGGTTCGGGGTAGCGAAAGTAATAATTGAGCGAGCGGGCCATGCTGGCGTACATTCCCACCAAATCCCACAGCGTAACTTCGGCTCCGCCCAAAATTAAGCTCAGTCCGTAGTGACCGGGGGATTGAGTGAGCGTGGTCATGCCCCACTGCTTTAGTTTATGGTGCAACTTTTCCACTCCATACTTTTGCAGCATCCGCACCGCCGGAACATTTAGCGAACGAGAAACTACCTGATCCGCCGGTACCGCTCCTTCAAATTGCTTGCTGAAATTCTGAGGAACAAAGCCATCGATATAGGTGGGAATGTCCGGAATTAACGAGTGCGGTAAGATACTTCCCTCGTGTAGCATGGCTGCGTAAAGAATCGGTTTGAGTACACTGCCCGTACTACGCGGTGCGGTAATAATATCTACTGAAGCTCCATGCGGTCTACCTGATCGACTGTTCCCTACGTAAGCAGCTACTTCGCCCGTTTCAACATCAGCTACCAGCACCGCGGCATTGTGAACGTGGTTTCTTCTTAGCTGCTGCGAATGTCGTTCTACTAAAGCGGTCACCTGCCGCTGTAGCGTAGCGTTTAGAGTGGTAGTGGTACGCGTTCCTTTCCTTTCTTCTTGAATGGTGCGGGTAAGTAGATGCGGGGCAAGTTGCGGCAGCGGCCGGGGTGCATCCGGTAGTGGTTCGTTTATAGCTAATTGAAGTGTCAGCGAATCAATTACCCCCCGGTGGTAGAGTTTGTTCAGTAGTCGGTTGCGCTTTCCGATAAGTAGTTCTTCGTTTTTCCCCGGATACAGTAGAGCCGGACTGTTGGGCAGCACCGCTAACAACGCACTTTCGGCCCAGGAAAGTTTTTCCGGCGGAACCCCGAAGTACCGCCAAGCCGCGGCATCGAGCCCCACCACATTTCCTCCGAAGGGAGCTTGGGAGGCGTATAACCTAAGAATCTCGTCTTTAGGCAACGCTAGTTCCAGCCGGGTAGCTAGGAGAATTTCCCGGAGCTTCTCCGCAATCGTCCGGTCTTTTTTTCGGGCTAGCCGGATTACCTGCATCGTTAGCGTACTGCCCCCACTCACTATTTTCCCCGCCCTTATATTTTGATAAGTCGCCTGAATCAGGGAAATGGGATTAAAGCCCGGATGCTGATAAAAGTATTGATCTTCAAAGTGCAGAATTGCCCGCTTAAATTTTTCGCTGACCGTATCCGAAGGGGGAAATCGCCACTGCTCATCGTCGGCAATACTGGCTCCTAATAAGTTACCTTGCTGGTCTTCTAACACCGTTGCGTAGGGAGTGCTAAATAGCGGAAATGACAAAGAATAGTAATAGATCAACAGCATAGTCAACCCGGCAATACCAAGCAACCAGCGAACCCACCATTGTATATGTTTTCTTTGCTTTCGCATATCTATTATCAGGGAACCATCACTTCCCAGTACCGGGTTCGGCGGGAGGTACCGGCGGAACCTTCTACCGTTAGCGTAACCACGTAGTAAACTCCGGGCTGCTTATACTGATGCACCGGAGAAGCTTCGTTGGATTGCTGTCCATCCCCGAAGTCCCACGTCCACTGGTCAATATCCCCGATTGATTCATCCTTAAAGTACACCAGTCGCTCCGCCAGATCAATTACCTCAAACGACCATTCAGCTTGCAGTTCAGGTTGAAACCGCTCTTCTAAAGGCATTAGCCGAAACGCGCACAAGTAGGAAGCATCTTTTACCATCAAGGTATTGTGAGAAAGATTGTTGTGCCCCTCTCGCTCACCCCCGTCAAAATCTAGCACTGACCAAGACAAACCAATGTAATCATCTACCCGTAGATTGCTTTCTTGCGCTTGATGTACCCCGCTGTGCGGAGCGTGATCGTATAGTGTAATATAGAATTCTAAGGTGAGATGTCCACTTTCACCCGGCTCAAAATTGTATTGGTAAGCGTGATTGGACTGAGGAAACTCCGCAATCCAGGGCTGACTGCCCCAGATCAAGGTCCAGGCATTATTTACCGGAGGGGTGTAGATATGGTAGTTCTGCGCGTGAACACCGCTAAACCGTAAGTGGTTGTAAATATGCGCCGGGGCATTCCCCATTTTTCCGGCATCCTTCAGCATATCATTAAAAATAAACGGCCCACCCGAAAGATCACCATCCACCACCACTTCAAAAATATCATTTAAATAGCCCTGCGGATTAAACCTCCCAAAATCCCAATAGTTGTCGTAAGCCTCGTATAAAAAATATAGTCGGTTAAGTCCTGCTACCCACCCGACCCGCACCTTCACGCTGAGATCGGTAGTATCCACCGGATAGGGAGTATCATCTTCCGTGTCCTTTAACAAATTAGTACCGTAAATTTTTTCTTCCGGATAATTAGACCAATCGTCGATCTGCCCATCATTGCGAGGTAGTTGGTCTTTCG
>NZ_JBARYM010000602.1:0-6150 GCF_049647865.1 Tunicatimonas sp.
CCTAAATAGCATCTATTCTTTGTCCGTTCGAAAGTCGGACGATGCGCCCAAGGCAATTGTTAAGCTGTCGGAGATGATGCGTTACATTCTGTATGATTCTAGTGCGGAGCAGATTTCTCTGGAGCAAGAGATCGACCATTTGCATAATTTTCTCGATCTACAACGACTAAGAATTCATCGAGAGGCTCATCTGTTTTTTGAAACATCGGGGGGGTGGCAAGGTAAAATGATTGCACCCATGCTGCTGGAGCCATTTGTGGAAAATGCCTTCAAACACGGTAACATTCATCAGGGCGGATCTGAAATTAATATTTTACTGAAAGTTGAAAAGGAACAACTTTGGTTTAGAGTTAAAAACACCAAGAATAATCAGGCTCAGCAGAAAGATCTTTATTCGGGTATTGGTTTGGTTAATATTCAAAAGAGACTTGATCTGTTGTACCCCGGGCGGCATTCCTTGCGAGTTGAACCTCGGGAAGATATCTTTATTGCCGAATTGAATCTTCAGCTTGCCGATTAGTTGCTGAGCATGTAAGAAATTAGTTGTTTTTGCTAATAAATTCTTGCCGCTTCTGCGTATGTTTCCGGCCTATAGACATCTGCCGGACGAAGGAGAATGAGACAAACTACTTCATTTCAATTGTTTTACACCGTATACTTGGCAGATAATGATTAATTGTATTGCGATTGATGACGAGCCTCTGGCATTAGACCTAGTGGAAGATTTTGCCGCGAAAGTTCCGTTTTTATTGTTAGAACAGTCTTTCAGTAGCGCCTTAGATGCGTTGCCGTTACTTAACTCGGGAAAAATTGATCTGATGTTTTTGGACATTCAAATGCCGCAAATTACCGGATTACAATTCATTAAAAGCTTGGACCATTCGCCTAAAGTGATTTTCACTACGGCTTACGCTCAACATGCGGTAGAAGGATTTAACGTAGATGCGGTGGACTACCTACTCAAACCATTTACGTTTGAACGGTTTCTAAAAGCCTCCAATAAAGCGCAGCAGGCTCTAACTGGCGAGCAACAATCGGTACCGCCCAGTGAGGATTACATCTTCGTAAAGTCGGGGTACGATATGGTGAAGGTGCGATTTGCCGATATACACTATATAGAAGGACTAAAGGATTACGTGAAGATTCATACCACCCAAAAAACAGTGATTGCTTTGCTAACTATGAAGTCGCTGGAAACTTCTTTGCCCACTGGATTTTTGCGGGTGCATCGTAGCTATATAATCAACTTTGAACACCTTGAATCGGTAGGAAGGCGTAACCTGACGGTGGCCAAGCAAGATATTCCGCTAGGAGATATGTATCGAGAGCAATTTATGGCTAAATTGGATCGAAACTAGTTAACCATGAAGTTCTTCTCCCGCATTATCTACCTCACCTCATTCGTCTTTATTTCCCACTCACTAACTGCTCAAGAAAACCCATCAGCAGATGTTCGCCAGTTGTCATTAGCTGAATGCATTGATCTAGCGATCAAGAATAATATTACCGTGCGGACTACTGAGCTAAATGTACTGCAAGCGCAAGTAGCTTTGGAGCAGTCGAAAGCTGATTTATTACCTTCGCTGAATGCTGGTTCTAACCTTCAATATAACGTCGGGCGAACGATCAATCCATTCACTAATGAGTATGTCAGCCAACCAATTCGACAGCAAAACCTTAGTATTTCAGCCAACCTATTACTATTCAACGGTTTTCGGAAGCTAAAGACGATAAAGCGAAACAAACTGGATCTGCTAGATAGTCAGTACGGACTTGAAGCCCAACAGAATGAAGTAATTTTAGATGTGGTAGAGGCCTACGTTCAGATTTTGCTTAATGCAGAGTTGCTTCGCAACACTCAATTTACATCCCAGTCTACCCAAAGCCAGCTAGAACGTACTCAACGTTTGGTAGATGCCGGAAGTCTACCTATTGGCAATGTACTTCAGCTAGAATCTCAGCAGGCTACTGATGAGCTAAATATTATTAATGCCACCAATAATTTGGCTTTAGCCAAACTTCAGCTTCGCCAATTACTGCTAATTCCGGAAGATGAGGTTATTGAAGTTGAAGAACCGGCCTTCGATTTGCCCGAAAGCACGCAGTTACCTGGTAGTGCCTACGAAGTTTACCAACAGAGTGCAATGAATTTGCCCCAAATTAAACAGGCGGAGGCTCAGGTAAATGCTGCTCTATACGGTATTGCTATTGCCAAAGCGGACTTTTATCCTCGTCTTAATTTGACTGGTAGCTTATTTTCTCAATATTCTAGTATAGCACCATCCCAAATTCCGGTATCAGGCACCGATAACATCACTCAGATTGTTCCTACCGGTGACTTTTTAGTTATCCCCAATGGATTTCCCGGCCTAACACCCGGCAGTAGGTTCCCGGTGTCTACCGAAGCGAATGTTCCAACCGAATTTACTGAAAATACCTATCTAAATCAGTTAGACTTCAATTATCAGCGATTTCTTCAGCTTAGTCTAAATATTCCTATTTTCAACAACTGGCAGGTAAAATCGAGCGTTTCCAATGCTCAGATCGGACTGGAGAATGCTCGGCTCAATGAGTTGAATCAACGAAACCTACTCCGTCAGACCATTGAGCAGGTGTACATCAATGTTCGGGCTAATGCCCAGCAGTACCAAGCTGCCGAGCGTAGAGTAGATCAGTTCCAGCGAGCCTTCCAAGATACCGAACGCCGTTATCAAGCCCAGGCAATAGATGTTTACGCCTACAACCAAGCCCAAAACGACCTGACTGCGGCTGAGGCCGATGCTTTGCAGTTTAAATACAACTACTTACTGAGTTTAAAGGTATTGGATTTTTATTTAGGTAAACCGCTTACTTTTTAGCGTATGGGTTTTGTAGACATACTGGTTGCTCCTATTGTATTAGCCCTCGTTTTGGGGCTTGCATATTTGATTCGTCCTATGTTCACCAATCCGTTAACTCATCGCTACTTTATTCCAGCCTTAGGAGTAAAGATCTTTGGTGCGCTTGCGGTGGGTTTTATCTATCAGTTTTACTACGGGGGTGGGCAACCGAGTGGTGATACATTTAATTATCATCGAAATGCTAGTATCGTTTTAGAAGCTTTTTCGGATGATCCCGCTGTGGGTTTACAGTTATTACTAGCCAACGGAGAATATACTCCGGAGATATTCAACTATGCTACTCGCATGTACTGGTTTAGGTCGTCCACGGAATATTTTGTCATTCGCATTATAACGGTACTAGGCTTGTTTACACTACACTCGTATGCGGCCATTGCCATACTATTCGCGGCAATAAGCTTTTCAGGAGTGTGGGCACTGTATAAGACGTTCTGTAAATTCTACCCAGATTTGCATCGAGTGTTAGCGTTCGCTATACTTTTTGTGCCCTCGGTAGTGTTTTGGGGTTCTGGAATATTAAAAGACACTATTACATTGGGAGCCCTTGGGTGGGCAACGTGGGCCATTGTGCGTGTATTCTTTGAGCGTAAGTCACTGGTTTTCAGTAGTGTGATGCTCCTTCTAGCACTTTATACAATCTACGCCATCAAGATCTATATCGCGCTTTGTTTTTTACCAGCAGCACTGCTCTGGGTTTTTATGAGTTACTCATCGCAAATTTCTTCTACCCCGCTGCGACTAATGATCGCTCCTTTTATTATTGGAATTGCTGCTACAATCGGCTATTACGCGGTACTAAAAGTAGGTGAGGGAAACAACCGCTACGCTTTGGAAAAAGTATCAGAAACTGCTGAGATTACCGCTCGCTATCTGGCTTACGTTGGCGAAAAGCAGGGTGGGTCAGTGTATACGCTAGGTGACTATGATTTTAGTCCGGCCGGTATGTTGCGGAAGTTTCCGTTAGCCGTAAACGTTACGCTGTTTCGCCCCTACCTTTGGGAAGCTTATAATCCGGTAATGTTATTATCTGCTTTAGAAAGTCTCGCTACGCTGCTAATTACATTGTACGTATTCGTTAAAGCCGGACTGTTTCGTTCTTTTTCTCTCATTGGGAGCAATCCGATCATTTTATTCTGTCTGCTATTTGGGGTGGCGTTCTCTTTCGCCGTTGGAATTTCTACCTATAATTTTGGGAGTTTGGTGCGGTACAAGATTCCTATGTTTCCTTTCTATCTGTCCGGATTAATTATACTTTGGCATCACGCAAATGAAGCGAGAAAATCCACTTCTATACCATCAGTTCATCAGCCCGAAAGTTTACCTGCTTAGTATTGTTGGGCTACTAATTTCATCGGTTGGGTTTAGCCAGGGAAGCCGAGTGCCGCTAAACAATGATTACTATCATCTACTCTCTCGTTACGAAATACTTCAGGGGCGACAAGCATTTTCTTTTGATAGTAATGTGAAAACGTACCGACGATCTTCTGTCGGAGCTTGGTTGGATTCGCTGGATAATAAAAATCTCTCTAAAACCGATAAATTTAATTTTGATTATCTCGCTAACGATCATTGGCCTTTTATCGATAGTGGAAATACCGTTGCTCGAAAACCAATACTACGCCATCTATACAAACGTCCGGCTGACTTCTGGCACGTGAAAACGGACGGTCTTTTATTGCGCGTTAATCCGGTACTGTACTTTGGGGTGGGAAGTGATGAACGAAGTGGAACTCCGTTTATCAATACCCGGGGCATTCAGGTAGAAGGTACTATCGATGATAAAATTGGTTTCTATTCCTACATTGGTGAAAATCAGATGGCTCCGCCGGGTTTTGCTTATGACTACGTTCAAAGCACACTGACTTTGCCATATCAGGGTTTTTGGAAGGGCTACGGCGACCGAGGTGTAGACTTTCTGACTACCCGCGGACATATTAATTTCTCGGCTACCCAGCACGTAGGGTTAGAACTGGGATACGGCAAGCACTTTATCGGGAATGGATTTCGCTCACTGATCCTGTCGGATTTTAGCAACGATTATGCCTACTTCCGCAGCGATGTAAATGTATGGCGCATTCATTTCACGTATTTGCTGGGACAGCTTACTGCCGATATTTTTGGGAACCCAACCGGCTTGTTCGGCACTCGAGGTTTTCCCATTAAACATCTTGCCTTACATCGGATAGGAATTGACGTCACCGATCGACTTAACATTGGATTGTTTGAAGCGATTATGTACGGCGATGAGTCGGAGCGCTTTGACGCTCGTTATTTGAATCCTTTTGCTTTCTTTCGCGCTATTGAGCAGCAAAACGGTAGCGAGGGTAATGCTTTGTTAGGGTTAGATGCCGACTGGATTATTGGCAAGCACTTGAACGTGTATGGTCAGTTTTTGCTCGATGAACTAATTGTTAGCGAACTAAGTGATAATCGGGGGTGGTGGGGAAATAAATATGCTTTGCAAATTGGAGGGAAGTACATTGATGCGTTCGCTATCAAGAATCTAGACTTTCAGTTTGAGTTCAACCGGGTTCGCCCTTACACCTACGCTCACGAAGACCTTTATCGCTCGTACACGCACTATCGACAGCCATTGGCTCATCCGTTAGGAGCTAACTTAAGGGAGATAGTATTGGTGGCTCGCTACCAGCCTCTACCTCGTTTGAGCTTAAAGGGAAGTCTAATCCGAACCCAGTACGGAACTGATACGCTAACTTCTAATTGGGGTAATAATATTCTGTTGGATAATCGTACTCGTGAACAGGATTATGGCAATGATTTGGGTCAAGGCATACCCACCGAGCTAACAATTACCGAAGCTGCCGCAACGTATCAAGCGTGGCATAACGTATTTTTTGACCTTCGCTACGTTTATCGCGTAACGGATATCGCCGAAACTACTCAGGGGCAGTCGGTGGGCTTTTTGTCATTGGGACTTCGTGCTAATATTGCGCCGGTTCGCTACGATTATTAAGGTAATAGTTTCATAAAATTAGCAGTATTGGCTGCGACCGAATAGTGATCAACTACCTGTTTTCGTCCGGCTAATCCCATCTTTTCTCGTAGTTGGACATCGGTTAACAGCTTTTCTAGTGCAGTATACCACTCGTTTTCGGTGGTAGCATGGTAGCCGTGTACGCCATTTTGTACAATAGTTTGATTGACACCTACTGGCGAAACTACGGCTGGAATGCCCAACGCAAGATACTGCAAAGCCTTAAAACCACACTTACCCCGGGCCCAAGGATCA
>NZ_JBARYM010000603.1:0-5618 GCF_049647865.1 Tunicatimonas sp.
GGTATAGATACATCTGCTATGGACCTAATTTACAATGTAGGAGATGCAGTAAATAAAATTGGGTTTGGTTTAGTGGTATACGCCACAGCCATGGGTGCTAGCAAAAGTGGTACGCCAACTGGTTATAACGAGCGAAGTACTGTTACCGCTTAACTTTTGACCATATCATATATAGAAAAGCACCACAAATTTGTGGTGCTTTTCTTTTGCTAGACAAACCACTTAGTCAACTAGCTGTTTAGCTCTTTTACCTCGATAAGTGAGCTATGGTAGCGAGCTTCTTTCCACTCTTCTCCTACTTTTTTCCAGATAATAGTAGCAATAACCGAGAACTGCATTTGCTTTTCTCCTACCACAAACATTTGGTCAAAATCTACTACGCTGTAGCCCATCTCGCTAGTCTGCTCAGCTTCGTAGTTGGTAACTTCAGACCAAGTTTTCGCTTGCATCTGATCTAATGTCTTAAACAATCCCGAAAACCATTTTTCCCATCCGGCTCGGTCGCGAATAATCTCAGACCCACCTTCGGTATTAATATCTACAATTCCGTAGTCGTCGTCACAAATTTGCGATAGACGATCAAAGTCATGATCGCGTACGCAGTTCAACATTTCTAAGGTTAAATCAAAGAATGGTTTCTTAAGCATTTTCTTAGGGTAATCGGGCGCGCTAGTTGTTAAAGTATTCATAGATTAATCAATGTTAGGTGATAGTAGAATTACCAATTGAATGTCATTTTTGTTTAATTTATTACAAATAAGAGTTACACATATTAAAGCTATTTTTATGAACAGGCTCTATTAGCTATTCTTATAAGAAGTGCACCTTTATCTTTAGCCTCTGCCGGTTTGGTAGCTTGATTAGTGTAAACGTCGTTCAAAATAGCCGTTTTGTAACCCCGAATATAAACGACCTTTTAGGAACACTTACCTTAACATTCTTGTTTTAAGAATATGCCTCAACCCGTGACTGAGAAACTAGCTATTCTGGCTGATGCCGCCAAATACGATGTAAGTTGTGCTTCTAGTGGTAGCAACCGAAAAAACACGAAAGATGGACTAGGTAACTCCCGAGGGATGGGAATCTGCCATACCTATACGCAGGATGGTCGTTGTGTTTCGCTGCTGAAAATTCTGTTGACCAACTACTGCATCTTTGATTGTGCTTATTGCGTGAGTCGCCGCTCCAACGATATTAAGCGGGCTGCATTCACCGTGCAGGAAGTGGTTGACTTAACAATTAACTTTTATAAGCGAAACTATATCGAAGGATTGTTCCTTAGCTCTGGGATTTTCAAAAATGCGGACTATACGATGGAGCGACTGGTGCGAGTTGCTAAGAAGCTACGTACCGAACATAAATTCAATGGCTACATTCACTTGAAAGCTATTCCGGGGGCGAGTGATGAGTTAATTCACGAGGCGGGTTTATACGCTGACCGACTGAGTGTAAACTTGGAGATTCCTTCTGAAGAAAGTTTGAAGAAGGTAGCCCCCGAGAAAGATTATGCTTCGGCTTACCAGCCGATGAACTTTCTTACCGAATCTATCACTGGTTATAAAGAAGAGAAGAAAGCACTACGCTCATCGCCTACGTTTGCTCCGGGGGGGCAAAGCACCCAACTAGTGGTAGGAGCCACTCCTGAAAGTGATTACCATATTCTGCACCTAGCCGATAGTCTGTACCAGCAGCAGAAATTGCGGCGAGTATACTACTCCGGCTATGTGCCCATTAGCAATGACCAGCGCTTGCCGGTGCTACACAGTCCGCCGCTGGTGCGCGAAAATCGCTTGTATCAGGCTGATTGGCTGTTGCGCAGCTACGGATTTGATGTGCACGAACTGATAGATGAACAAAATCCTGATCTGGATCAGGAGGTAGATCCTAAATTAGGCTACGCCCTACGGCATCCTGAGCAGTTTCCGGTAGATGTGAATACCGCTCCTTACGAACTGATTCTGCGGATTCCAGGAATAGGGGTTAAGTCAGCTCAAAAGCTGGTACAGGCCCGACGCTTTGGTAAGCTACGAGCTGAGCACCTTAAAAAAATCGGTATTGTGTGGAAACGGGCGCGCTATTTCTTAACCACCGCCGACCCAGATTTTCGCTGGCTGGGTTTTCATCCCGAGCATTTGAAGCAACGGATTTTAAACGAGCGTTCCCGAAAGCATTCCTCGCAGCTTACTTTGTTTGGATAGTATGGTGTTTACCTACGATGGATCATTTGACGGCTTACTATCAGTCATTTTTGAAAGTTATCGCTCAAAATCGGTAGAAGAAATTGCTGAAGAATCTACTTTTCAACCTGGACTTTTTGGCAAACCTATGTTCGTGCCTGTTAATCCTGAGTATAGCCAACGTGTCAAAAAGAAGTTAACTCAACACTGTGGTCCGAAGGTAGTAACTATGCTATATCATATTTTTCTATCTGAACAGCCCCAGGTAGAAATGCTTATCTACCGACTGGTGAAGTTAGCGGTGAGTAGTTCAGAAAATGTATTAGAAAACTTCCGAGAACCGATCATACTACAGAGTCACCGCATTCAGAAACAGATTCACCGGGAAGTGCATCGGATGCACGCCTTTGTTCGTTTTCAGCAAACGCAAGATGGTTTATATGCCGCTCTCATCAATCCTGATTTTAATGTGTTACCGCTACTACCTCCGCATTTCACCCAACGTTATCCGGCTTTTCGCTGGTTGATCTATGATACCAAGCGAAGTTACGGTCTCTATTATGAGCCGCACGAATCTCGCTTCATTACCCTGGATTCAGCTTTGCCGAAACAGTTGCCCCCCCAAGCGCTTACTGAAACCGAAAAGGATTATCAGCAATTATGGCAGACCTACTTCCAGCATGTTAATATTCCTGAGCGACGAAACGATAAACTACACCTCCAGCATGTACCCCGACGGTACTGGAGGTTTCTAAGCGAAAAGCAAAAGTTGCCGACATAAAGCGAAGACTTACATTCGCGAATCATTGAAAAAGAAGTTATGAAGATTTTATACTTAAATTAAGTATATTTTTCTTTTAAAAGATATATATTTGTCTTAACGAACCAATCTTTATCAGCCATGACACGTGAATCTTTATCTGAACCAGCCATTCAATTACAAAAGTTACCGTTGCTATCGGGCAATATTTTCGCTCAGAACCTTAATCTAACTGAATATGTGCTATCGCACTCGCCTTCTTGTTACTTTATTAAAGTGGAAGGAGAAAGCATGCGGTCGATGAACATTCACGACGGAGATCTGCTGGTTGTTGACCGCAATCTTTCAGCGGAAGCTAACGACTTAGTTATTGCTCTCGAAGACGATAAATTTCAACTCATGCAAGCTTCAGCTTATGATACCCAGCAGTACTCACTATCTTATGAATTATCTGCGACTACCCAAAAGAAGCCTATACAACTTTGGGGAGTGGTTACCTATATCATTCACCATTGCCGGTAGTAATACGCTTAGCAGCTTACTATCTGGTTGAACCTTATTAGCATTCGATAGTTTTCACTGATAACTAACCTAGAATTCTATGAAAACTTTACTATCGTGCTACCTGATAATTTTTCTAACCACTGCTGTCTCGGTACGGGCGCAAACTTCGCTAGACGGCAGTTGGAAGCTGACTAATGTTGGCGGTCAGTCACTGGTGGGTACCGAAATGGTAGCAATTCTGCAAGAGGGTTATTTTATGTTCGGTCAGTATCAATCCGATGGTAGCTTTATTAGTGCGGGTGGCGGGGGGTACGTTTTAGAAGACGGTGAACTAAATATTCTCTACGATTTCTTTACCGAAGATGCTTCCCAGGTGCGTAGCCCAATAACTTATTCAGCTCAAGTGTCTAATAATCAGCTTACGCTGAAGAATACGCCTAACGGTACTCAGGTATGGGAACGCCTGGAAGAAGAAGACACCCCGCTTGCCGGTGTGTGGCGGTTTGCTACCCGGGTAGATGAAGACGGCAACGAGGGCGAACGACGGAGGGCAGGTACCCGGATGACGATCAAAATCCTGTCGGGCAGTCGCTTCCAGTGGGCAGCCTTTAATTATGATACTAAAGAATTTATGGGTACAGGTGGTGGAACCTACGATGCTACCGAAGGCAAGTACACTGAGAATATTGCGTTTTTCTCTCGCGACGATAATCGGGTGGGTGCTTCTCTCTCATTTCAGTATAGCCGTACTGGCGATGATTGGTACCATAAAGGATTAAACAGCAAGGGCGAACCCATGCATGAAGTCTGGACCAAAGGGGTCAGCAACTGATTTCTTCTTCAGATCAATACGCATATCACTCCACACTGGTGCTTTCTGAGAATTTACTAGTAGAAAATGCTGGCTATCGTGGTTATTTATTACTAAATGCCTGTATAAAATAAACACGTTTTCGCTGCCTGAGTTGAACCTTCAGAACTAAACTTTTTTGTGATGAATATAGGAACCAACAAAGGACAACTATTTAGAGGATTAGCAATACTTACGTTTACCCTGCTGATGAGCTATGCCTACGGTCAGAAGGGACAAGTCGTAACCGATGCTGGTGCTATTAAGGTAAATAAAATAGTCGATAGCCTTAACCACCCCTGGGGCATTGCCCAGTTGCCCGACGAACGCCTGCTAATTACTGAAAGAAGCGGCCATCTTAGAATACTAAATAATGATAGCACTCTATCTGAGCCAGTAGAAGGCGTACCCGAAGTATTTAATACCGGCCAAGGAGGATTGCTCGATGTAGCCCTCGATCCAAATTTTGATACGAACCAAATGGTATACCTTTCCTTTGCCGAACCCGGAGAAGATAGCACAGCTTCTACCGCCTTGGGCCGGGGCAAGATGGTAGATAACCGAATTGAAGATTTTAAGGTAATCTTTCGGCAAAAAGATAAAGTGTCTGGCGCCAAACATTTTGGCGGGCGGATTGCATTTACTCCTCAAGGACAAATTTTTCTGTCGCTGGGCGAAAGGTTCAAGTTTGACCCAGCTCAGGACCTGACCAATCATCTTGGTACTGTGGTGCGCCTAAATCTTGATGGTAGCGTTCCTGAAGATAATCCGTTTATAGGTCAGAAAGATGCTCTGGAGGAAATTTGGTCGTACGGTCACCGAAATATTATAAGTGCGGCTATTGATCCGGCTACGGATAAACTATGGGTAGCGGAAATGGGACCAATGGGCGGAGATGAATTTAATCAACCAGCCGCTGGAAAAAACTACGGATGGCCCGTAGTAAGCTGGGGTAGCGACTACGATGGAGCCAGCATTCCGGAGCCTACCACCCGCCCGGAGTTTGCGGATGCCGCTATCCACTGGACTCCCACTATTTCTCCCTCAGGAATGATATTCTATACCGGAGAAACCTATCCGGAATGGCAAGGCACCGCCCTAATAGGCGGTTTAACTGCGAGTGGTATAGTACGAGTGCAGATCAACGGTGACCAAGCCGAAGAAGTGGAGCGCATTCCACTAACAGTACGCGCCCGTGATATAGAACAAGCGGCTGACGGCACCATTTACGTGATCACGGACGAGAAGAACGGTAAGCTTTTACACTTAACTCCATTGCAACCGGAAGGAGAAGCCAGGAAGTAATACTTGGTCAAAGTTCGGGGGG
>NZ_JBARYM010000604.1:0-1964 GCF_049647865.1 Tunicatimonas sp.
TGTGTATATAGATAGGAATTTCGCCAGCAACATTCATTTTGGCTTTTCGCACAATGGGTAAGACAGAAAATGTTTGATAAAACATGGTATAATAGTTTAGTTTATGTTGATGACTTATTTTTTAAGTCTATTAATTCAACTAAAGCATCGATATATTCAAATCAACATATGCATTTATATTATTGTAATTCAACAACTTATGCAAAATTCGGTGACCTTTGTTAGGTACTTAAAAAGGTCACCGAATAGGTCACATTTCTTTTGAGAATCTATGAATAATATGGAAGTGGATCGAAACGAAAACCCCTCAAACCATATGATTTGAGGGGTTTTGCATATTTTGATAATAAAGATGCGGTCTGGACGGGACTCCTGAAATCTTAACTTCAACTATGTCTATTCACAAATAATTAGCTGTAAATATCTCATAATTAACTGATTATGTTATTTCTTAGACCTAACGCAATTAAGCTAAATAAAGATAGTATATGTTTTAGTTAAGAGTAATCGGCACCCAAACCGGCACCCTCATTTGGTCAAGTTACGATTCTAGACTACATTTAGGAAAAACCTAAATAGCTATGGCAGAACCTAGATTCAGGTTGAGACAACCGAACTCCAAGAAAAGTCAACCAATCACTCTGATATTAAGGAGTGGAAAAGTAAAAGCAACTATTCCAACCGGATACAGTGTCATGCCTGATCATTGGAATTTCAGAGATCAAAAAGTACGAAATATTGTCGATGCAAATGATAAAGACGAGATCAATTCTTTGCTATCGACATACTACGATACTGGTGAACTTGTGCTTTCACAATTAAAAAGGCAAAAGAAAACCATCACTAAAGAATCAATTAAGTATGAATTCAACAGGATTCTTAAAGAAAACGAAGAGAAACTTAGTGAAAGTGCTGAAGATAATAAAGCCGGATTGTTCAACTACATAGATATGTTTATTGAGAAATCAAAACAAAGAATTAATCCAGATACCGGTGAGAAGCTGGACAGCAGTACTATAAATAAATATAAGTTAGCGAAGGAAAGACTACAAGAGTTTCAGAAGCAGTATGACCGGCCAGTAGACTTCGACTTCATCGATATGGAGTTCTACTATGATTATGTGGATTTTCTATCCGAATATAAAAATTATGCCCTCAACACGGTAGGTAAGTACATCAAGACACTAAAGGAAATTCTTAATGACGCTACTGAAAATAGTGCTAATACTAACCTGACATTTAAGAGTAGGAAATTCAAGACTCTAACTGAGGATGTAGATGCAATCTATCTTTCGGAAGAGGAATTAAATGTAATACTTGAACTGGACTTAAGTAATAATTCTCGTCTCAATAAAGCAAGAGACTTATTCCTAATAGGAGCATGGACTGGGCTCAGATTTTCGGACTTCTCAAGGTTAACTAAAGATGATATTATTGACAATAATTTAATTTCCATCCAGTCCTTAAAAACAAAAGAGAAAGTTGTAATACCGATCCACCGCTCGTTGGAAAAAATCATACAAAAATACGATTGGGATTTTCCAGAATCCATCTCTAACCAGAACTTGAATAATTACATAAAGGAAGTGTGCGAAATGGCTGGCATTAATCAAACTACAACTAAGACGTATACAAAAGGTGGGCGCAGAATCAAAGAAGTCTATCAAAAACACGAGTTGGTGTCAACTCACACTGCCCGACGCTCGTTTGCGACCAATTTATACAAATCAGGATTTCCGGCAATCTCTATCATGAAAATTACTGGGCATAAAACTGAGAAATCATTCCTGAAATATATTAAGGTCACATTGGAAGAACATGCTGAGCTTTTGAAGAAACATTGGGAAAAGCAGTCACACTTTGTTAAAGCATAACTCATTCTAATTACATTGTGTATTCAACTACTCACATTACCCCTACTTGACTCATAATCAGGTGGCCGCTGGTTCGAGCCCAGCAGGGCC
>NZ_JBARYM010000605.1:0-2646 GCF_049647865.1 Tunicatimonas sp.
AAGTTGCTCGGGAGGAAAAGCCTACATCAAAAGCAATACCCTCAATGCTAAACCTCTTTGCATTATCCTCCTTGAGCCTAAGAAAGGCCTCTTGTACCCGGAACTCATTTATGTATTTATTGAATCCCTTCTTGTAGTAATGCTTAAACACGAACGACAATTCCTTTTCGGGGATGTCAGTCTCATTGCTTAGTTTTTTTAGCGTTAGCTCGGGATTGCGGTATAGCCCCTCTTCAAAAATAGCGGTCCGAATCTTTACTAAAATGGTATCTAATGCATCTTTAGTAATCTGATTGGGTCGGAAAGACATACCTTCTCGTAAGAGGCGATAGCTCAGAAAATAAAAGAAGCCGCTCATGGCGTAAAAAATGGGATGAAAATATATCCAGTCCAATAAAAGCCTCTGATACGATGAAATATAAAGTAAAAGGAACGGAAGCCAGATACTAGCTATAATACTAATACCAAGAATGAAATCCCGAGCCCATTGGAAGGTTTTGGAATCAGCCAATGGCTTGTTCCGCATGAGATAGCGCCAGGTTATAACCAGATAAAAAGTAAGCGATATAAACTGAGGAATTACAATATAATCATCATACGTGTTGAGAAATTGGTAGTGACTGGTGTTATCCAATGAAAATGCTAAAACTACCAATGAATATGCTGGAGAAAATAAGTCAAAAATGCTTGGCAGGAAATGCCAATAATCCGGTTTTCTTATGCTGAAATCTACTTCAAACACACTGCGGCAATAGTAGTAGACCAAGGGCCCAAGCGATAAAACTGGTTCCGGAATTACAAAATTTGTAAATGATAAGTGATCAATGGAGAATGAAGCATAAAAAATGATGTTGTTAAGCAGTAATATGCTTAAAATGGAAATCGTGAATGCAAAAAGTCTGGAGGATTTGGAGTTTTTCTGTAAAAGAAAAACTGATAGTATGACGATGCTTTGAAATAGTCCAATTAATAGAAATAGTATTTGCGAATCAATTTTCAATGACTATTTCTTATTCAATTTCACTTAATATCTATCCGATAAACTTCTTGGGCAGTTCCGGAGAAGATTTGGGTTAATTCTGATCGGCTTAGCTCACCGGTAGAATTTTCCAACAATTGCGCCCAACCCGGAAATGTATTAGCCCGGGTAAGTACTGGCCAATCGCTGCCAAACATAATCCGGTCGGTTCCGAAGTATTCTAGTGGGCTAAGAATGTAGGGAGTTAAAAATTCGCTATTAGCCTGCTCAGCGTCGCAGCGGGTTAGTAAGCCCGAAAGTTTACAGACCACATTAGGGCGCTGGGCTAACTGTCGCATTCCGCTTTTCCAGGCTGGCAGTTCACCATTTTTCACATTGGGTAACCCCAAGTGGTTCAGGACAAAGCGTAGGTTTGGGTGTTGATCAATCAGAGGAAGGTAGGAATCAAAATCAGCGGTACCCAGATGTATATCCAAACTTAGATCATGCTCCGATAGTAAACGTAACCCATCGCGATACTGAGGCGAAGTAACTTGTTCCTGGATGTTTCCCATGCTACGAATTCCTCGCACCAGAGGGAAAGTTACTAGTTCTTCTAATTCAGTCTGGGCTAATTCGCCCTGATCTACCGGAAAGTAGGCAACCATGCTACCAATCAGGTCAGTATGCTTAGCTAACTGATGCACCCACTTAACTTCATCTAGGTACTGCCAGGGCACCCGGCCACTTTCTACAAAAACAATTTTATCAACCTGATAGCCTTGGGTAATTCGCCGATAATCAGTGGGGAGAAAGTCCTGGCTAAGGGCTGACTCCTTGTTCTCCAACCAAGGATACTCCAGCCGACTTAATTCCCAAAAATGCACGTGGGAATCTACCATCGGAATATCCTTAAGAATAGATGATTGAGCCTTTACTAATTGAGGGGCAACCGCAAACCCTATTCCGAGGCTGAGGCTCCTGCGTAAAAATTCTCTTCGTTGAAGCATATTAGGTAGTATGGCTGTAGAAATCCTATCGAAGATAGTGATTTTTGACCGGAATTATCTTTTCTTCGGTAATCTTTTCGTTATGAGCGTTGATCCTAAAGGCATTATTTCTCTGTTTACTTTAGTAAGTTTTGGGTGGCTTACATACCCAACTATTGCCCAGACGATTGAACCCAATACCGTGAGGCCGGATATAGCGTTTGAAGTGTTTCAGTTTCCGAAAGACCAACTCCCTCGCATTGATGGGCAGATCGACGATTGGTCTACTTACCCGGAAGAAAATGTTTATGGCACCGATTTGCTAAAAGATACCGAGGATGATACCCCCTATCCGGTGGATACTACCGATCTCAGTGTGAAGGTACGGGTCGGGTGGGTAGCGGGACTTAACCGCCTGTACTTTTTGTATGAGGCTTACGACAACTATTGGGATTTTGGGAGGTTTAATCCGCAGGGCTATTTGAATGATATTTTTGAAGTGGTGGTGGATGGCGATCTTTCGGGTGGGCCGTTTATTTTTAATGATATGCTGAAGGATGCCGGAAAAATGGGCGATGCTCCGGCGCATATTTACAATCATCTGCGGTTTAGTGGCGTTCACGCGCAGAACTACCATATCTACACTCCCCCGGTGAACAATGCCTGGACGTTGATTTGGGGCAGTCAGCCCTGGATTGC
>NZ_JBARYM010000606.1:0-5516 GCF_049647865.1 Tunicatimonas sp.
TTACGAAAGGTGTTCGTATAAAATCAGAAGATATTCAGGCTTTACAAGCTAGTGGCACCTTAGTTATTACTGAGCTTGAAGACATTCAATCAAAGGGTTCGCATATAAACTTTATTGCTACAAAAGAATCAAAATTAGGGTTTGAATTAAATCAGAAAGCAGCAACTAACTCCGGATTTAAAGTAGCCGGATCTTTGGCAGGCTTAGCCGCAAAAACTTACTAGCTAGTAGGCAGAAGAAGATACAGATTAGATTTTACTTTGTGGTTTGAGTTAAGGCTTCGGCAGGGACATCGCTTCACGCATTGTCTTATGCTGAAGTCTTTCTCGTTTAAAAGGGTAAAGGGTTGAAGGTTGCCATTACCTTTCACCCTGTACCCTCTACTTTTCTACCTCTCAAATCGCTCGGTTCAGATCAAACTGCTCTAGATAATCAGCTACTCGTCTTACAAATAATCCCCCCAAAGCACCATCTACTACTCGGTGATCGTAAGAGTGGGAAAGATACATTTTATGGCGAATCGCAATGGCATCTCCCGAAGGTGTTTCAATAACGCTAGGTTTCTTGATGATAGTTCCTACTGCCAAGATAGCTACTTGCGGTTGCATAATAATTGGAGTACCCAACGTATTTCCGAAAGAACCAATGTTTGATAAAGTATATGTACCGTTAGAAAGATTATCAGCACTAAGCTGATTGTTGCGAGCTTTTTCTGCTAAACTATTCACTTGCTTAATTAGCCCTAGCAAGCTTAGCTGATCGGCATTCTTAACAACTGGTACAATCAGATTACCGTTGGATAGAGCCACCGCTATTCCTACATTAATGTTTTTCCGCTTAATAATTTTGTCGCCATCCACCGAAATATTAATCATAGGATAGTCTTTCAATGCTTTGGCAACAGCTTCTACGAAAATTGGAGTAAATGTTAGCTTTTCGCCTTCCCGCTTTTCAAATTCTTGCTTCATTTTATTGCGCCAAAGAACTACATCTGTCACATCAGCCTCTACAAAGGAAGTTACGTGCGCTGAGATACGCTGGGAATCCAGCATTCGACCGGCAATCATCTTTCGCATCCGATCCATTGCAATTACCTCATCGCCTTCTTGAGATGTTACTGGAACTGAAGACGCTTGTACCGGCTGATTGGAAGTAGAATGTCCGTTACCCGACTGCTTATGCTTTATATAGTTTAGAATATCTTTTTTAGTGACCCTGCCCTCTTTACCGCTACCTTCAATTTGCTCTAACTCGGCTACTGAAATACCTTCCTCCCGTGCAATATTTTTTACTAAAGGCGAGTAAAAACGAGTAGTCTCGGTTTTAGGAGTAGCCCGACTGCTTTTAACTATCGCCGAAGTTGGTTCTTGCGCCGCCATAGCTCCTTCTTCCTCGGCTACAATAACTGTTGAGCTCTCTTTCTCAGCTTCGCCGTTTGCTTGTTCAATGATGGCGATAGGTTTGCCTACCTGAGCGACATCCCCCTCCTGAATAAGAATTTTCTGAAGGATGCCCCCGTGAGTAGCAGGAACCTCAGTATCTACTTTATCAGTAGCTACTTCTAGAATAGATTCATCTTCATCAACTGTATCCCCTTCCTTTTTTAACCACTGTAACACAGTAGCTTCCATAATACTTTCACCCATTGCGGGTAAGACCATTTCTACCGTTGCCATACTACTAATTGAAATATGATAATTGACCCCGGTGCAAGACTGAGGTTGACAATTGAAAGTGAGCTAATTGCTGATTATTAGCTTTCTGTGTATGAAATTGATATTGACCAAGTTTGCAATACTACTGTTAACAAAAAACAAAGTTACACTATTAGCTAGGGTTCGCAATAGCATTTTCGGTAGCAATACGAAGCATATTGAGCGCTACTACGGTACTTCTTTTAATATTTACCAAACGGTCTTTAGAAAGACTTATTTTTTTAGCGACAATTTCCTGGGGGCTAGCCACTGCAATCCAAATTGTTCCGACCGGTTTTTCGGGAGTGCCGCCACCTGGGCCAGCAATGCCACTGATCGCCACACTAAAGTCACTTTGTAGTAGTTTTTTAACTCCTTTAGCCATCGCTCGCACCGTTGCTTCACTCACTGCCCCATTTTGAACTAAAGTTTCTTTGGAAACATCCAGTAAACTTGTTTTTAAATTATTGCTGTAAGCAACTACCCCTCCTTGAAAATAACGAGAACTACCCAAAATACTAGTAATGGTATGGGCTAAAAAACCTCCGGTGCAACTTTCGGCCACTGCCAGCGTTTTTCCCTCCTTAGCTAGAATCTCTCCCACCGCTTCTTCCAGTGAAATATCACCATAACCAAAAATATATTTTTCGATGATTGGCACCACTTTTTGTACCTGTTCAGCCACATCGTCTTCTAGTTGTAGGCGATTCGTTCCAACTGCCGTTAACCGTAGTTTTACTCGACCAAAACTAGGAAGGTAAGCTAACCGGATGTGCGATGGCAGGTTATCTTCCCAAGACTCAATTTGTTCGGCCAGCCACGACTCCCCAATCCCTACCGTCTGAATCATCTGATGATAGATAACCGGCAAAGCAAAGGTCGCCTTCAACTTGGGCAAGATGCTTTTTTCCATCATCGTTTCCATTTCGTAAGGGACACCAGGCATAGAAACGTATACTTTATCATCTTGCTCAAACCACATGCCGGGCGCGGTTCCCATTGTGTTAGTAATTACCGTACAACCCTGGGGAACCAACGCCTGAGCATTGTTTAGTGCATTCATGGATAAATTTCGCTTAGAAAATAACGCTCGAATATGTGCTAATACTTCTTGGTCTTCTACTAAGGAAGTATTAAAGTAGTCGGCTAGGGTTTTTTTGGTAATATCGTCCTTAGTGGGGCCTAAACCACCGGTAATTAATATAATATCCGCTCGTTGCGAGGCTTCATCTAAGGCTTTAACTATTTCTTCTCGTTGATCACCTACCGCCACTTTCCGTATAATTTTGACCCCAATAATATTGAGTTGCTTTCCCATCCAGTGGGTGTTGGTATCTAGGGTTTGTCCGTACAGAATTTCGTCACCAATGGTGATTACTTCAGCCCAAATTGGTTTCATAGCAGTAATGGAATAATATTTGAATCACTAAATTAGTCGTAGAATAAAGAACATGTTAGCGGGTTTTGTTCTTTTAGTTTGTAAGCATTTTACCAGAAGGTGAATCTAAGGTAGATAATCACTCATATATTTCAGACCACAAATCCATGAGAATCAACGTAAGAACTACACTATTGCTTTTAGGGCTAGCCGCCACCATGGCTTGCGACACCCTAAACCAAGTTTTAAACGATATGAATACCGGGGCTGGCGGGTTAACTACTAGTCAAATTACGGCGGGACTAAAAGAAGCCTTAAAGACTGGGGCCCGTTTTGCCGGAAGTAATGCTTCTCAACAGAACGGTTACCTAAACAATCCTATAACCGACATTCGGATACTGATGCCTCCGGAGCTGAGAAAAGTTGAGCGGAATATTCGAAAAATTCCTCTGGTAGGTGATAAAGTAGTGAACGAATTTGTGGAGGCAATGAATCGGGGAGCCGAGCAGGCTGCCAAAGAAGCCGCCCCTATTTTTGTAAAAGCAATTACTTCTATGACGATCAGCGATGCCGCTAACATTCTGCGAGGCGATAGCACGGCGGCCACTAATTATTTAAAACGTACTACTACTGCTAATCTGGAGCAAGCCTTTCGGCCCGTTATCAAGAAAGCTCTCGATCAGGTGAAGGCCACCAGGTACTACGACGGCCTGAAAGACGCCATCAGCACGTATAACCGTACTCCCTTGGTCAGTGATATCAACGTAAATGTTCGGGAGTTACCCGAGTTGGAAGATTATGCCACCGACAAAGCCTTGGAAGGTTTGTTTACGTTGGTTTCTATTGAGGAAAAGAAAATTCGGCGCGATCCATATTCTTACAGCCAATCCATTATTCGTCAGGTATTTGGTAGCCAGAAAAGTGGACTATAACAAAAAATAGAATGTTGGAAGATTGAAAAATTATAAATTTTGTTTAGTAGTCACTGCATCTTACTAGTTTCGGTCTTCTAATTGCCTACCTCACCCTTTTCTCTTCTATCAAATTATTAACAAAGGCTGTTTTTTCTTTTCAGTATTGCTCAGTATCTTTATCCGGCAAATAACGCTAGATTATTTGCCATGAATAACCCTTCTGATAAATTCCTGTACGAAGCACTCACTTACGATGATGTGCTGCTCGTACCCCATTATTCTGAAGTTCTTCCCCGCGAAACCGATACTTCAACTTTTCTGACCAAAAAAATTCGGCTGAATGTACCGCTGGTTTCCGCCGCGATGGATACCGTTACCGAAAGCGACTTAGCCATTGCCGTGGCACTGGCTGGTGGCTTAGGATTTATCCACAAAAATATGTCAATTGAGTCTCAGGCTCATCAAGTACGCAAGGTGAAACGTTCGCAAAGCGGGATGATTCTTGATCCGATTACGCTGAATAAAGGAGCTACTGTAGCCGATGCTCGCAATATTATGCGAGAAAATAAAATAGGTGGCATTCCGGTGGTAGATAGCGAAGAAAAACTAATCGGGATTATAACGAACCGTGATCTACGTTTTCTCAAAGACTCCTTTCAACCAGTACAGGAGGTAATGACACGAAAAAATCTAGTAACCGCCAAACCAGGCGTAGGTTTAGAAGAGGCTGAAGATATTCTTCAGGAGCATAAAATTGAGAAACTTCCTATTGTAGATGATAGCGGTCGCCTAACTGGGCTTATTACGTATAAAGATATTTTAAAAAACAAAGATCGGCCTAACGCCTGTAAAGACGAGTTTGGTCGTCTGCGGGTGGGAGCCGCTGTAGGGGTTACTCCTGATATTACTGAGCGAGTGGAGATGCTCAAAAATGCTGGAGTCGATATCATCAGCGTGGATACGGCCCACGGTCATTCTAAAGGAGTAATTGATGCGTGCACAGCTGTAAAGCGCAAATTCCCTGAGTTAGATGTGGTAGTAGGAAATATCGCTACCGCCGAGGCAGCTAAAGCACTGATAAGGGCGGGAGCTGATGCCCTTAAAGTGGGAGTCGGCCCCGGAAGCATCTGTACTACCCGTATTATTGCCGGGGTTGGTGTTCCGCAACTTTCGGCGGTTTACGAAGCGGCTAAAGCGGCCCAAGGTTCGGGTATTCCAGTGATTGCCGACGGAGGCATCCGCTTTTCCGGTGATGTGGTGAAAGCCATTGTAGCCGGAGCCAACTGCGTGATGATTGGCTCACTACTGGCCGGTACCGACGAAGCCCCGGGCGAAGTGATTCTGTACGAAGGGCGAAAATTTAAATCGTACCGCGGTATGGGCTCAATTGAGGCAATGGAAGAAGGCTCTAAAGATCGCTATTTCCAAGATGCTGAAGATGATGTTAAAAAACTAGTTCCTGAGGGTATTGTAGGCCGGGTACCTTATAAAGGGTTGGTAGAAGAAGTATTGTACCAAATAGAAGGCGGG
>NZ_JBARYM010000607.1:0-13577 GCF_049647865.1 Tunicatimonas sp.
TAGCAAATCGTTTGGAGCGAGTGGAGGAATAGTGGCGTTTGGCGACGATCATTTATACGAAGCGTTCAAGGTTTTTGGAGGACCGCAAACGTTTTCGGCTCAGCTAGAGCCGCCGAGTGTAGCTGCGGCTTTAGCTTCGGCGAATATTCACCTATCAGACGAGATTTACGATCTTCAGAGCGAATTAGCGGAGAAAGTAAGTTATTGTAATCAGCTCATTCGCCAGACTGACCTGCCTTTAATTCAGGAAAATGTTTGTCCCGTTCATTTTATTGGAGCAGCATTACCAGCGGTTTCTTACGAGTTTGCTAAGCGATTAATGAACGATGGTTTTTACGTTAATGTCGCTACGTTTCCTGTAGTGCCGGTAAAAAACACCGGGATTCGCTTTACTATTTCACGGCACAATCAGCCCGAAGAAATTAAAGCACTAGTGGAAGCCCTGGAGTACCACTATCCTAAAGCGTTAGAGAAGGAAGGATATACGTTAAATCAGGTGCGAAAAGCTTTTAAATTACCTATTCCTGAAGAAAAGACAATTGAAATACAACCTCAACCACTGAAGGGGTTACATCTGGAAGTAGTTGATACTATTAATAAAATAAATTCTGAAGAGTGGAATAGTTTGATGGGGGAGCGCGGGGCATTCGATTGGAATGCGCTTAACTTTTACGAAGAAGTATTTGCGAACCATCCTATTACTCGTCACCGCTGGGACTTTACTTATCTGATAATTAGGGATGACCAAGGAAAAGTAGTACTGGCTACCTTTTTTACGGCGGCACTATGGAAAGATGACGTGCTAGCTGCTGCTTCGGTTTCGGAAAAGGCTGAACTTATCAGAAAAGTTAGTCCGGATTATTTAACATCCCGTGTGTTATCCATGGGGTCATTAATTACGGATGGCGACCATTTATACTTGGACAAAGAGCATCCTTTATGCGATGATGCACTTAAGACCATGAGTTCTACACTAGAATTATTAAAAGAAAAACACCGATGTAATACGGTTATGGTTCGAGATATCGCTGATAATGATCGCAAAATAAACTATTCTATGCATACCCAAGGGTATCTGCAAATAGTGCTACCGGAGAGTGCTGTAATTCAAAAGTTAGACTGGAATAGCCAAGAAGAATATCTTAGCCGACTTTCGTCAAAATCGCGTAAACACATTAAAAACGATATATTCAAATTTCAATCACATTTTAATATTGAAACAAAAGAACAGCTAAGTCCAGATGAGTTATTAAGGTCATATCACCTTTACCAAGATGTTAGCAACCATAACTTTGCATTTAACAATGTTGAGTTTCCTTTCCGCCTCTTTGAGATGATGAACCAAAATTCAAATTGGGAATTTATTACTTTCCGTTTGAAAGAAGAGTTTGTAAACGATGGTGACGATCCACTGATAGGAGTTGTGTTTACCTATAAAACAGAGAAAAGCTACTGTGCTGTACTATTGGGAATGGATTACCAATACTCTCGAGAACACAAAGTTTACAAACAGATTATATTTCACGCTACTATGCGGGCTCGCGCTTTAGGAAAAGAACGAATCTTCCTCGGACTAACTTCTGGGCAGGAGAAGAAAAAGTACGGAGCCACACTAATTCCGCGAGTAGGTTACTTACAAGCGCAGGATAACTATAAACTGGAACTAGTAGAATCTATGACTGAAGTGTCTTAAGAAGTCAGTAGAGTAAAACAATAGGGGAAGTTAGCGAAGCAAAATTTTGTGAGAGCTGATTTCCCCTTTTTTGCTAGTTTTAATAATATATAAACCCGAAGGCAGTCCCGAGAGGTCTAAGGAAGTTTTGCCGATCAAATTCACGTATTCCCGTAGTTGCTGGCCATACAAATTCGCTATAACCGCCTGATCAACTTGCCCCTCTATCCAAACTACGCCATCAGTAGGATTAGGATAGATTTTTAGGGAAGGGGTAATCGTTTCTTCAGGAGTAGGAGGGGGGGCAAGAATGAAATCAGCACTAGCACGATCAAAGCGGGGGTGCATCATTAGACTACCTTGCAGCTCTTGATTTTGTACCCAGTTACCATTTACGTTGAAAAAAAGCTTGTCACCCGTGTTGGTGTTCTTATCAAAACCAATAGCGACAAATTGATCACTCTGTTGTTCATAGCCAATGTAGAAGGTATCTTGCACAGTTACATAAAACGGAATATCGTTAGTTACTAGTTCGTAGGAAGTAAACCCATTATAGTTTGGATCAGGAATTGACGATGCATTCACGGAACGCAGCAAAACTTCTTGTCCGGTAGAATCTGCCAAGTCTCGCCAAACTAATAATTGAATAGGAGTTCGCTGATTCCGACTTACGTTAGGGAAGTGAATATCAATGTGGGTGAGTAAAGCTTCCTCGGGGGTCACAAATTGATACGCTACTTTGCCACCTTGCTGATTAATTTCTACTCCAAATTCTGCCTCGCCATCATCGTAGGAAAACCAGTCATCTAGTACAAACACGGCCCGGGTAGTATCATTTACTCGGTAGTCAATTGTCTCGTTAAATACAGTATCACCGGCAGCGATAGAAAACTCAGTTTCCAGGTATAGAGAATCGGCACTAAGATCAAGTTGGGTACTAGTCAGCGGGTTAGCAAAAATTGTATCTCGCTCTAATCCTATTGGTACTGGGCTAATAGCGGTTGAATCATTTAGTACCCACTGAAGATTGCTCACCGTATCTCGCACAATGGCAGTATAGCGGATAGGCTGAAGCGCTACATTCAGATTAAAAAATTCTACCGAAGAAGTACCAAGGTACCGATCCGGGTTGGCCCGAAACTGCTGCATCGGAATGGCGGTATATTCACCGAATAGTGAACTAGGCGGTTTAGTAATTGCCCGATCTAAGTAGGCAGTATTTGCTTCGGATCGGTTCTGATTTAGATAAACGTAGTCAATGTTCCAGGTATCAAATGCGCCGGTGAGCCGACTAAAGGCCTGAAAACGGAACTGAAACCGCTCATGAAAGTAGGCTGGACTAAAAACCGGAAAGAGTTCTTGAACAAAATTTCTAGTAGCTAATGAATCCCCTCCATCCCTCGTCCACACGGTGCGCCAGGTATTTTCGTTGGTAAGAAATTGGAGTCGGAGCGAATCGCCGAAGTCAGGAAATTCACCATTACCCCGTTGCTGCCAATAAAAGCTAAAGTACACCGAATTTCTTACACCCTCCGGCACAGCTGCTAAGTTGATGGGGCGGGAAACTAAGCTGTCGCTAGCATCATCTTCTTCGCCAGAACGGTAGGGGGTGCCATCAAGCTGCACCCCATCAAAGGAAGCCACGCCGATGGTGGGTGGGTTAATAGCTAAGCCTGAATTGATTCGGGTATTTTGACTAGAAGGCATCCACTTTAGTGTGTCGGGAATGGGAACTCCCAAAGCAGTAGTAGTCGATTGAGAAAAATCATCCCAGAAGGGTAAAAGCAGCACAGTGTCTAGTGCCTCATTTTGTTGAATGCGAGCTTGGGTAGATACTGAGTTAGAAGTTAAGGGCACTAACTGCAAACCTTTCTGCTGAGCTTGAACAGCAAAATGCCCGAGTAGAAAAATAGCGATAATAAAAAGCGATGTAATCCGATTCAAAAGATGGTAGTATTGGAGGAGAACGTTGCTTGTTGGTTTAAAGTATTTCGGACGAATCTGTTCCCTCTTCCTTGTCTAAGATGCTATCTTCCTGTTCTTCTTGTCGATCCATCCAGATATCAATTTCCTGACCAATGCGTATCTTTCGTCCGGCTACGGGTCTTTGTTGTACAATAACGAGCCGATCTTGCGATTGCTGTAATTCGTCTTTAGGATCACGATCAGCTAAGGAAGGGTCTCGAAATAATATATTACCTACCTTTAAACCTGATCCTAATATAACAACTTCCGCTTCATCAAGTACTAAGCCTTCTAATTCGGGTACTTCTAAAGTTGTATTTCCGAGGCCGTCGCCCACGAGTAAATCAATTTTAGCTCCTTTGGGAATAAACACGCCTGCTTTAATAGGTTCTCCATCGTAGTTTTGCTCCAGCACAGCGTTTTGAGCCAAATCGGGCACATACTTAATATTGCCGATCTCTAACCCGTAACTTTCCAGCAAAAGGGCAGCATTTTTAACCGAACCATCAATGAGGCGAGGCATTTTTACTTGCGGCGGATTAACCGCATTCAGGCTGAGAAAAATTTTGCGATTCTCTTTTACCTTTGCCCCGGGCAGCGGATACTGAGTTAATACAGTAAGCGGCTGATATTCTTGGGTGAACCCCGAGTCGGCAGTCACTTCGTGCTTGAGATTTCGTTTGGTTAAAAACTCATTAATCTCTTCAATATGCAACCCCTCCAAATCAGGCACCGTAACAGTTTCGCCGTGATTAGTGGTGGAGGGCAGGTACATGTTAAAAAATATCAGCACGGCGGCAATAGTAAGCCCAGCTATAATGCCCAAGTGAATGAGTAGGCCTTTCCAGGAACGAACACTTAATAATTTCATCAATAATTTGTGGTTTGAATACTATGCTATCAGTTGATCGTTGATAATCTTTTTAATGTCTAGGCCTGCCGCCCTAATCTGCTGCGGAATAATACTTTCCGGCGAGCAACCAGGCGTGGTGTTTGCCTCAATAAAGTATAATTCGTCGTCTTGCAAAATATAATCAAGCCGCGCCAACCCTTGGCAGCCTAGTAGTGTATAAATCCGTTCGGTGAGCCGCTGACACCGCTCGGTTGTCCCTTCGTCCACCCGAGCGGGGGTAATTTCCTCGGAAGCTCCTTCGTACTTAGCCTGGAAATCGAAGAAAGCATTTTTCGTCACTATTTCGGTAATGGGCAAAGCACGTGCCATTTCATTCGTCCGGTAAACCCCACAGGTGAGTTCCTTGCCTAAAATGTACTCTTCAATCAGCACTTCATGATCGTGTTCGAAGGCTTTAGCAATAGCATCGGCTAAATCTTCAGACAGATCTACTTTACTAGCTCCAAAGCTAGAACCTCCATTGTTGGGCTTAACAAAACACGGGAAGTTTAATTCTTTAACCAGCTCTGCTAGGTTGTAAGATAGGTGTTGCTGTAGTACCACAGACTGGGGCGTGGTGATTCCGTGGCTCCGCACCAGTTGTTTGCAAATACTCTTATTAAAAGTGATTGCACTGGTTAGCACATCGCAGCCGGTGTAAGGAATATTTAGCAAATCGAAGTAGCCTTGTATTTTTCCATCTTCTCCCGGTGTGCCGTGAATAATATTGTATACTTTATCAAAGTGAACAGTATTACCATGCTGCTCCCAAGAGAAATCATTGCGGTTGACCGAGAACGTTTCGCCAGCATGCTTAACATACCACTGGTCTTTTTCCATCACCACCAGATACGAATTGAACCGCTCAGTATCAATGCAGTCCATAATTAGCCCGGCACTTTTCAGAGAGATCTCGTATTCGCTGGAACTACCTCCGGCTACTACAGCAATATTTTTCTTCATACTGAGAAATTTGGCGCAAAGTTACTCCTTTTAATGAAAGTAAAACGCAAAAATAGAGCTAGGGGTGTTTGTTTTAACAGAAATGTAATATTTACGATAGTGTTGCAGCGATTGTCGTTTGGTGCAAGATATTACAGTGTTGAAGTTTCAGAGTTTGAGATTTTGAGTTTTGGATTCGATACAGAAGTACGAAGCTCTAAACTACTGCTTTTTTTTATTTACATTAGGAAGGTTCGTTGGCTTTTCATCCTTCGGAGTATCATCCTCCTGCTCTTCGATATGTTCAACAGTGAACACGATATCTTCGGGAGCCTTATTTTCTTCTCGGTAAAAATTATGTATTCCTACCATGTAGGCTACAATAATTGCCCAAACTTGCCGTCTCACGTATTGAATCAATAGGTGTGAAAACATTTTTGCTTTAGGCTCTAAATTCAATAGAATAACTGCCACAATAATTCCTTGAAAAACTAAAGTCAGGATGTGCCACTCATCCATGTATATTAATACAATTTGGTTCAACACTACTAAACCTATATAAGCATAAATCGCCCATCGCTTAGTGAACCAAAATCCTATCATACAAATCAAGCTCATAGCGGCTATAGAACTGGAGTAGGGTGGAAACCAACTACCAATTTGTTTGGCAACATCAGAGAAAGCCATCGGAACTGATAAACCGGCTCCTACGAATCCTAAAATACAAATTACGGTTACGGCTATCGGTCGCTCAATTTTGCTATCGGGTATTGGGTACAATCTTCCGGCGTCACTCATAACTTCTTGGTCAAGGTTCTATCCTAGATCACTTGTTCGTACTAACCAACAATAACACAATAACACTCTTCAAGAAATAATCTCAGACGCAACTTGTTCTGCTTGGTTAAACAAGTCATTATCTATGCTCTCGAGTACATCTTGTTCACTGAAATAATCAAGAAGGTGGCGGGTGTGAATGTTACCTACTAAATTGGGGCCAGCCATGGGGCAGCCACCCAGCCCGCTTAGCACTCCATCGTAGTGAAGGCAGCCACTTTGGTAAGCCGCATCAATCTTTTCGCGCCAATTGGTGGATTTAGTGTGCAAATGTAGCCCAAAACTAACTTCTTGATAAGCCGGAATAGCAATCGCCAAGGCTGTACCGATGTGGTGAGATTGCCCAATTCCTACAGTATCGGCTAGGGTAATGCGCCGTACTCCTGCCAAATGTAACTGGTCAATCCAGTGTAATAACAGTTCGGTATCCCAATCGTCATCGTAAGGATTACCAAAGGCCATAGAGATATAGGTAACCAGTTGCTTGTTGCGCTGATCACAAATCTCCAGGAGTTCCTTAGCCAGATTAAAAGACTTTTCAACTGAAGAATTAATGTTTCGCTGGAGGAAGGTATCAGAAATGGAGAAAGGAAAACCTAGGTAAGTGATTTCATCAAATTGTACTGCATCGGTCGCTCCTCGTTGGTTGCCAACAATCGCGAGCAGTTTTGAACTAGATGAGGTGAGATCAAGCTGATTAAGAACTTCGGTAGTATCCCGCATCTGCGGAATGGCTTTGGGCGACACAAAGCTGCCAAAGTCCACTGTATCAAATCCTACCTGAAGTACAGAATTAATATAGCGCACCTTATTTTCCGTAGGAATAAACGTCTCAATGCCCTGCATCGCATCGCGGGGGCATTCGGTAATCTTCACCATTGTGGCTTACTCGTTAAGAATATATCGGGAAATTACTAATCGCTGAATCTCCGAAGTGCCTTCCCCAATTTGCAAAATACGCTGATCGCGATAGAAGCGCTCTACGTCGTATTCACCCATCAGGCCGTAACCTCCGTGAATCTGAACTGCATCGTCGGCCACTTCCTTGGCAATTTCTGAGCAGTACAGCTTGGCCATAGCTGCTTCCTTGCCGAAGGGTTTTTGATTGTCTTTGAGCCAGCAAGCTTTGTATAGCAGGTTACGAGCTAATTCTATTTTAGTAGCCATATCGGCTAGTTTAAACGAAATGGCCTGAAACTGAGTAAGTGGTTTGCCAAATTGTTCGCGTTCTTTGGCGTAGCGTATGGCCATTTCGTAGGCCCCTTGGGCTAGTCCTAAACCCATAGCTCCGATAGAAAGTCGGCCCCCATCCAGCGTTTGCAACATAATTTTAGAACCCTGCCCGCGTTCGCCTAATAAATTACTTTCCGGAACCTGACAATTATCGAAAAATAGTTGAGAAGTATTACTTGCTCGCCAACAAAGTTTATCGTGCATGACCATTGCCTCAAAACCCGGGTTATCTCCCTCTACAATGATGGTAGAGTATTCTTTCTTACCATCGTTCTCACCGGTAACGGCCTGCACGGTTACACCAATAGTAATATCAGTGGCTCCGTTGGTAATAAATATTTTAGAGCCATTAATTTTCCATTGTCCACCTTCTAAAGTGGCCATAGTTTTAGTGCCTCGAGAATCAGAACCTGCTTCGGCCTCGGTAAGCCCGAAGGCCCATAAAGCTTTGCCGGTGCAGAGTTGCGGAAGGTACTTTTCTTTCTGTTCTTCGGTGCCAAAGCTGTAAAGAGGACCAATTCCCAAAGAATTATGGGCCGCCAAAGTAGCCGCTTGGGAGCTATCTACCCGGGCTAGTTCTTCTACCGCAATAATATACGATAGGTAGTCCATTCCTTGACCGCCGTATTTCTCGGGGATCATCATTCCGAATAGTCCTAGCTCACCTATTTTCTTGGTAAGATCGTAGGAAAACTGCTCTTTCTTGTCCAATTCGCGGGCTAAGGGTAAAACTTCCTGTTCAGCAAAATCCCGCACACTCTGGCGAATTAGCTCGTGTTGTTCATTGGTATACATGGGTCAATTGTTTTATGGTGCTATGGTGCTATGGTGCTATGATTTTTATCGTGTCATTTTATTGGTCTTCCACCGGCAGAGCTATAACATCCAACTCATACACACCTTTTATTCTAACTCTATCAAAATCTCGTCTTTATTTACTCTGCTATTGATCTCTACGCGCACTTCTTTTACCTGGGCATCTCGCGGGGCGATAATCTGGTTTTCCATTTTCATAGCCTCTACGATGAGTAGTGTATCTCCTCGCTTTACTTCGTCACCTACCGCTACGTTTAGCTGAATAACTTTGCCGGGCATGGGCGAACTAACCCGATCGTCTGAAGCATCACTTTCACTACCTGTACTACTAAACTGCCCCTCGGCCATCAGATCGTTTCGCTGCCAATGGAACTTATACGTTTTCCAAGAGATATGCTGGCTCAAATCATCTTGAATAGATGCGTAGAAAGTATAATTTTCATCATCTATTGAAAAATCCACTTTACCTTCGTCTATACTAATTGCATGGATTCGGTACAGTGTATCGTTGTAGCGAACCTCGTATTCCGACTTATTTTGGTAAGTTTCAAGAGAAATTGTCTCTTCATCTATTTCAAAAGTCACGGTCGGAATATGTCGCCAGAACCCAATCTCTGTCCAGATATTATCTTTTGATGCCTTAGTAGGTGTTCGAAAATTGTAGATGAGTCCGGCTAATGCTACTGGAAACTTGTCTAGTGTTTGTTTTTCTTTCTCCATCCGGTCGATAATTCCAGAGGTTTGCTCATCACAGTATTTAGTGGAAATAGTGTTTTGCTGAAAATCTTCGGAGCGAAGCAGTGCCCGCAAATAAGCAATATTGGTTTCAATACCGTGTATTACGTAATGTTCTAACGCTTCGATTGACTGCCGAATGCAATCCTCTCGATTCGGACGATACACAATCATTTTACTAATCATGGGATCGTATTGACTCTCAATGACAGTTGGACCAGTAATAGCCGTATCCAGACGAACTGAGTTGGGCGCGCTATAGTACGTGATCTCTCCCGGAGAAGGTAGAAAGTTTTTTTTGGGATCTTCGGCGTATACCCGGCACTCAATAGCGTGGCCTTGCTGTTGCAGGTCTGCTTGAGTAAATGAAAGCTTTTGCCCCGCAGCTACCCGAAGTTGCTCGGCAACAATATCCACTCCGGTCGTCATTTCCGTCACCGGATGTTCTACCTGCACCCGGGTATTCATCTCCAGAAAATAAAATTCTTCCTCAGCATCTACTAAGAATTCTATGGTTCCGGCGTTGTAGTAATTGATTGCCTTACCTAACTTTAAAGCAGCCTCCGCCATGCGCGCGCGCAGCTCGGGAGTAAGAGTGGGAGAGGGAGCTTCTTCTATAATTTTCTGATAACGTCGTTGCAGCGAACATTCCCGCTCAAACAAGTGCACTAAATTACCGTGCTGATCGCCTAGTAGCTGAAACTCAATGTGGCGCGGTTCTTCCAAATATTTTTCAATATACACCGTAGCATCTCCGAAATATGACTTAGCCTCTCGGCTGGTAGAGATCAATGCATCTTTAAGATCTTTAGCCGAGCGAACAATTCGCATGCCTTTACCCCCACCACCGGCGGCGGCCTTCGCTAAAATAGGATAAGGTAGCTCGTTTTGCTGGGCTAGTATTTCTTCTTGCGAGCCCGTAATACCTTCAGGAACCGGAACGCCTAACTGCTTGGCGAAAGCCCGAGCTTCCAGCTTATTACCCATCATCCGAATAGCTTCTTCGCTCGGACCAACGAACGTAATATTGGCTTGTTCACAAGCTTGAATAAATGCTGAATTCTCCGATAGAAAACCATAACCGGGGTGGATAGCATCTGCTCCACTCTTCTGGGCAATATCAATTATTTGTGGAATATCCAGATACGTACTGCCAATATCATCACCAGACAATACCGAAGCTTCATCGGCCATTGTTGTATGCAGTGCCCCTTGGTCGGCCTCAGAATAGATAGCTACCGTGGGAATACCCAAGTCTTGGGCCGAACGGATGATCCGCACCGCAATTTCTCCCCGATTAGCTATTAGTAGTTTACGAAACATAACCTAATTAAAAGTTTATCCCGTCCCGGATAAGTTCCAGGATATTCCGAGATTGATAATTAATGATTTGCCTGTCGCTATTCATCAGCAGTTGCACATGACGTATTGCTTTTAATTTACACTAGTACTGGTTACCCAATGGGGCTTGCGTTTTTCTAGGAAAGCACTCATGCCTTCTTGCCCCTCTTCCGAAGCTCGGGCATCGGCGATCATACGAGCAGTATAATCGATAGTTTCATTAAAGTTATTACTCTTCGTAATATTAAAAATCAGGTCTTTGCAGTTGCTAATGGCGCCAGGCGCACTTGTCTTCAATTCCTGTGCAATCTGCTGAACATAATCTGACAAAGCCTCCAGCGACGAGAAGGTAGCGTTAACTAATCCTTTTTGGGCAGCCTCTTCTCCGCTAAATTGCCTTCCGGTCAGCATAAGTTCACGGGCATTAAATTCACCAACTCGCTTAACAATGTACGGTGAAATGGTGGCGGGAATAATACCAATCTTTACTTCACTAAAAGCAAACTTAGTATCGTTGAGGCAGTACGCCATATCGCAGGCTGCTAGTAGTCCATTAGCTCCGCCGAACGCTGCCCCGTGTACGAGGGCAATGGTGGGCTTAGAATACGTATAGATCATGTAAAAACAGCGAGCCAGATGGGTGTTTTCTTGAAAATCTTCTTCATGGGACATGGAAGAGAAACTTTTCATCCACTGGATATCAGCTCCGGCGCAGAAGGTTTTGCCTCGCCCCCGAATAACTACCGCGATGATATCGGCTTGGTGTTCAATAGACTGAAGGCAATCCATCAGTTCAACGATCACGTGATTATTGAACGCATTACGTACCTCCGGACGATTTAGCCAGAGGGTAGCAATGCCATCGTTTACTTCCAGTTCTATTGTCTCGTAATAATGCATGGTTTGATAGGTGTTAATGTTGAATTGTTTGATTGCTAAATGGCTAGTTGTTGATTGCTAATTGTTAAATAGTCATTAGTCATGTCCCCATTTTCCGGTCTCCGAACACTACATTCGGTAAATACCGGGTTTGGGTTCGGGGTATTTTTTGTTGAGTGATGCGGCAATGCCCATAGCTACGATGCGACGAGTATCCATTGGGTCAATAATTCCGTCGTCCCACAAGCGAGCAGTGCTGTAGTAAGGTGATCCTTCCTGCTCATATTTATTCATAATTTCGGATTTAAAGCTTTCAAACTCTTCAGTGGGAATGTCTTTGCCTCGAGCTTCTAATTGAGCTTCTTTTACGGTAAGTAGCACATTCGCTGCCTGCTCGCCGCCCATAACCGAAATGCGGGCGTTTGGCCACATAAATAGTAAGCGGGGGTCGTAGGCCCGCCCAGCCATCGCGTAGTTTCCAGCTCCGAACGACCCACCGAAGACTACAGTGAATTTAGGTACATTAGCGGTAGCTACGGCATGAACCATCTTGGCTCCGTCGCGAGCAATGCCGTTGCGTTCGTACTCTTTTCCCACCATAAACCCAGTAATGTTCTGTAAAAACAAAATTGGAATTTTACGGTGACAGCAGAGTTCAATGAAGTGAGTTCCTTTTAGGGAAGTATCTGAAAAAATAATGCCGTTGTTAGCAATGATGCCTACTGGAAAGCCGTGGATATGAGCAAAACCAGTAACCAGCGTAGTTCCGTAGCGAGCTTTAAATTCGTGAAACTTACTCCCGTCTACCAGTCGCATAACAATTTCTCGAGAATCTACCGGCTTCTTAAAATTAAGCGGAGCAATTCCGTACAATTCTTTGGGGTCGTATAGAGGTTGTTCGGTCGGCTTACGGTCTAGAAATTGTTTTTCTGGTTTGGGTAGCGTTTCAAAAATGTTGCGACATATTTGGAGCGCATGGCGGTCGTTTTCGGCCAAATGATCGGCCACCCCGGAGATGGCGGTATGCACATCGGCTCCGCCTAATTCTTCGGGAGTAACCTCTTCACCGGTAGCTGCTTTTACCAATGGGGGACCACCCAAAAAGATCGTTCCCTGATTTTTTACGATGATTACTTCATCACTCATCGCCGGAACATAAGCACCTCCGGCAGTACTAGAACCCATTACCACGGCAATTTGGGGTACGCCTTGCGCTGATAGATTCGCTTGATTGTAGAAAAAGCGGCCAAAATCGAAGCGATCAGGAAAGACATTGGCTTGCTCAGGCAGAAACACTCCGCCGGAATCGACCAGATAGACACACGGCAAATGATTTTCCTTAGCAATCTCCTGCGCCCGAATATGCTTTTTAATAGATTCAGCGACGTAAGTACCGCCTTTCACCGTAGCATCGTTGGCGGAGATAATAGCCTCCTTTCCGTGAATAATGCCTATTCCGGATACCACCCCTGCCGAAGGAAACTGATCATCGTACATCCCATAGGCTGCCATTGGTGATAGCTCTAGAAATGGGGTATTCGGATCAACCAATAGATTGATTCTTTCTCGAGCCAGTAGTTTGCCCCGTTCTTGGTGTTTATTCCGCGCTTTTTCGCTACCGCCCTGAAGAGCCTTCTGAAGTTTACCTCGATAGTCATTTATTAACTCTTGGTAAGCCAATTGCTGTTCCTTAAACTCAGCCGATTCAGTGTTGATGTTAGTCTCTAATACGTACAAAGTAAATTACGTTTATTTTAAAGCTACGCTAAAAATTTGCCAACCAGTAAAAATCACTCGTTTAAATCAAGTGTGTTTGCGAATATACTAATATAAAAGCTAGTGATGTAATAAGCCTTACTGTAGTATAAACTGCTTACTATCGGTTAATGTTGAGCTAAAAACCCGAAATATGTAAATACCACGAGGAAAGGTGCGCAAGTCGATATCAAAGGTTTGATTTAGTGTGTTAGGATAGGTTCTTTGCCACACAGATTGTCCCTGCGAATTATAAATTGCCGCTTGAATATCCTCACGACTGCGAAGGTTAAACACCGAATTTAGAATATCAGAGGTAGGGTTTGGAAATATCCTGTACGAGTTTTCGGCAGTGCGTACCGGATCATCATTGCCTGATAAAAAGAATTCAATATCATCTAGAAAAATATTGTTGCCGTAGCCAGTAATCGACTCAAATGCTACTCGTACTTCAGGTTCGCCAGCAAAACGACTTAGATCTACAAACATCTCGTGCCAGTCACTTTCTAT
>NZ_JBARYM010000608.1:0-2499 GCF_049647865.1 Tunicatimonas sp.
ACATAAGATGAATCGGGAGGCGTTTAGCTGAATTATCTAAATAAGCTGTGAATTGATTAAGCAGTTTAGTGCTATATATCTCAGGCTCGAGCTGATAGTCTAACATTATTTCAAAAGCTTCTGGCTCGGGGTTAAGTACTAAGATCGGGGTACGGATGCCGTGTTCGCGCAATCGTACTCCTTCGTCGGCGTAAGCTACTCCTAAATAATCTACCTGATGAAATTGTAAAAGATTAGCAATCTCAAATGCTGCCCCGCCGTAAGAAAAAGCTTTCACCATGACCATAATTTTGGTAGATGGGGCAAGCTTACTACGGTATTGATTAAGATTATGTGTGATGGCATCCAGATTAATCTCCAGCACCGTACTATGAATTTTTTGCTGCAATCGGCGAACAATACGCTCAAAGTGAAAAGTCCGGGCTCCTTTAATCAAAATATTCTCCTGAAAAAATTGATCCGAGGAAAAAGCCTCAAGAAATGCTTCGGTATTATAATAAAAACTGGCTTCAACAGACAATGATTGGAATAGGCTTTGCTGTTGATAAATTTCGGGACCAATACCGATCAGTCGGTCAATTCCTTTTTGTAATAGAAGATATGAAACCTTTTGGTACAAAATTGATGAGCTTTCTCCGCTTTGTAAAATATCCGATAGTATGACGGTATGCTTTACTTTCTGCGATTGTTGCTTTAGAAAATCCAAGGCTAATTGTAAGCTAACTAAATCATTACTATAGCTATCGTCTACTAAATAGCAATGATTGATGCCTTGCTTCCATTCCAGACGCATTGAAACCGGGCGTAATTGCTGAAGAGTATCTCGCCACTTTTTTAAATCATACTGATGATGAATACCAAAAATCAGCGCCTGGGTACTATTTTCCAGCGAAGCTTCGTCGCGGAAAGGCACCACAAAAGTCCAATGCTGTTGGCTAGCTGACTCTCTAACCATTACTTCTGTATTGACTTGCTTTTTGTTCCACTGGATAGAGTATTTAGCCAAATTGTCAGTATCCGTCGACCAAGTGCAGCATTTCTCTTCGACGAATTTTGCTTTTAAGACTTCATCAATTAGCGAATAATCTTTACGATAAATGATGGTACTAGCTGAGCCAAAAAGCAAGGCTTTCTCTTCAACTTTCTGCCTTCGGCTGGTGAACCCTTCATCGTGCGGTGGACCAATATTGGTAAATATTCCTATATCCGGTTGCACTACTTTTGCTAACTTACCCATCTCCCCTACCTGCGAAACTCCTGCTTCAAATACTCCGATAGTGTGAGCGTCATTCATTGTCCAGACCGAAAGTGGTACGCCGATCTGAGAATTATAGCTTTTGGGATTACGAACAACTCGTTCGGTAGTCAGTAATAATTGACTAAGCCATTCTTTTACAATAGTTTTGCCGTTACTTCCGGTAATTCCTACTACCGGCACAGAAAATTGCTGACGGTGATGCGCGACTATTTGTTGCAAAGCGGCTACAGCATGAGACACCACCAATATATTAGCTTCGGGCAGAATACCTTCGGGAGGTTGCTCAACCACAAATTGACGAACGCCTCGCTTGTAGAGCTCACCAATATACTGATGCCCATCGTGCCGTTCGCCTCTAATAGCAAAAAACAAAGAAGCCCCATTCTGAATACCACTGCGGCTATCAGTCAGTAGATATTGAACCGGCTGACTTGGATGAGGATTTTGAAAGATTTCTCCTTGAGTGACAGCGGTGAGTGAAGCGAAAGTAGTCATCGTATTTTGTCTAAAACTTATTATCTAATAATTAGATTTTTCTTGTTAATGGTTATACCTAATAACTGTCCGAAATTGAACAAAGCTGTTCGCTTCCGCACAATCTGTAAACATAAACCCTTTAATAAAAATCTGATTATCAACAATATAGCATAATGGCATCTTACTTGAAAATAGATAGTCACTGAGAAACTAAAACAAAATAATTATGAAATTAATCCAACTTAGCTTAGGCCTATCGCTGGCCATTTTAATCACTTTGGTTTCGGCCAAACCGGCTGACCAAGATCCTTACTTATCTAAAACATTCACCATGGACGGCAGAGGCGATCTTATGGTTCGTACCTCCGGGGGCAGTATTGAAGTAACCGGACAGAGCGGCAACCGGGTTGAAGTCGATATGTACGTAAAAAAGAATGGTTCCTGGGGCGGCTGGTTCAGCAGCGACGATGATAACGAAGATTTAGCCGAATACCTGGAAGATTATGAGATTGATATTAGTCAAAACGGAAACAAAATTATTGCTTCGGCCAAGCGTAAGGGCAGCGGTTGGGGGAACAATAAGCTTAGCATTTCTTTTAAGATTCGCGTACCGGAAGATATGGCGACCGATCTATCTACGAGTGGCGGTTCCATTGCCTTAGCCAACGTAAGCGGGAGCCACGACGTAAGCACCAGCGGCGGTAGTCTGAGTTTTGAGGATGTAACTGGCACCACCGAAGCACGTACTTCCGGCGGCAGTATTG
>NZ_JBARYM010000609.1:0-2425 GCF_049647865.1 Tunicatimonas sp.
AACTAACGTCACGATCTTTCGCGACCTCGACTGCTTCGACTTTCGCTTCGACTGGGTTCCTTTCGGACGATTCACTTCGTATTACGTGCAAATCAATGTAAAATCATCGATGCTCAGCGATTTAAAGCTGCAACGTCGCCGAGTGTGGCGGGATTTCTTTTAAATAGTAATCTATATGTGGTAGATAAATTAGAAAGTTTCATTAGAAAAGAATCTGCTCCTGTCTGATAATTTTGAGCATTTAGCTAAAACCCTCTTATCTATGGACAAAGTTGCCCGATTTTTTAGGAAGAGCTACCTTTGCCTCACAGTTTTAAGTTTGTTACTAATATTCTTTCAAGAAGGAGTAGCCCAGCCGAATGCAGCCCAGCCAACAACGTCCGATGTGGGTGCGACTCAATCGTCGCCGCACCGCATAAGCTTGCAGTTTGGATATCAGCGCTACGCAACTTCTGAGCCTATTCTTTCTCCGCTTCACTACCAGGGGAGCTACCGACTGTGGCAACCTTCGTATACCTACCGGGGTGAGCGAAGCTATCATCGGCTTCAACTATCGCGAATAGAGGATGAACTTACCTCTTCTGTCGCTTCATCCGATGAATTTGATCGGCAGGGCTACATAGACCTATTTGGTGTACAGCTACAGTACACCTTTTTGCGAAAACTACGCAAATACACTCACTGGACACTTTGGGTGGGAGGGACGCTAGAATTCACGTACTTTGACAAAGAAAGCTCTTATATCTACGATTGGGACGGACGGGCGGCTGATGGATTTATTGCTCCCTCTCCCGCGGTGGCGGGCACGGTTCAGTTAGGTAAACATCATCGGCTGCGGGGGCAGTTTAGCATTACCCCACTAGCTTACGTGGCTGGTCGTACCTACGCTTCCAACCGCCCACCTCTGGAAATGATTGGTCAAGAATTGACGGTAGGTAACGCGTTACGGTACGGCGATTGGCTAACCTTCATCAATTTTATCAACCTTCGGGGCGAACTAATGTACGGCTATTCTCTCGGTAAGCACTGGGAGCTTCAACTAGCGTACGGGTTTCAGTACTACCACTACGATAAATTGGGACCGTTTGATGTTCGGTCGGTAATAAACACCCTACTGATGGGTATATCGTTTAGCTTATGAAAGGTATAAGTAAGATTGCTACTGTTACACTCTTGGGGTTAGTCTATGGTTGCCAAGAAATATTTTTAGGGCCTGAACCACCAAATACGCCCACTTCTAATTTTGACGTTTTTTGGCAGACCTTTGATCAGAATTATTCGTATTTCTCACTAAAAGGAGTAGACTGGGACTCGGTGTACCAAGTATACCGTCCGCAAATTGATGATAATACCACCGATGATGAGTTATTCGATATTCTGGTAGAGATTGGCGAGCTTCTACGCGATGGCCATTATGTAATCACCAATGGGGCAGAGTACTACTATTCGTATTATGGTAGCTCCTTAAATAAGATCCCCCTTCAATTTCAGCCCGCGGCCTTCTACTTAGAAAACGAACGGTCGGCGGGTAACTACATTAGTTACGCTACAGTAAAAGACACTCAGCTAGGCTATCTTCGTATAGCAAGTTTCGGAGGCGAAGATGATGAATACGCAGTGATTGATCAAGCCCTACAGAACCTAAGTAGTACTACCGGGCTTATTCTAGATGTACGAACAACCGGAGGCGGGTCTACCGAACTAGCCGAAACTATTGCTGGGCGTTTTGCAGACCAAACCTATCTGTATCGTCATTACAAATACCGTAACGGAGAAAATTGGAACGACTATACGGACCCGATTGCTGCTCACGTAGTGCCTCAGGGTGAGACTAATTACCTGAAACCAATAATAGTAATTACCGACCGCCGGTGCCTTAGCGCGTGTGAAGGATTTGTGTTGATGCTAAAGGCATTGCCCACGGTGCGCACGCTAGGCGATACTACTTTTGGAGGAACAGCTCGGCCAATTACTCAGGAGTTACCTAATGGCTGGAATTATCGCGTTTCTACTTGGTTTGTTACCGAACCCAACGGAGAGGTGGTAGAAGGGCAAGGCATCGCTCCCGATGTCCTAGAACCCTACGTACAACTAGATTCTTTCGATGTAGCGGATAATGCGATGGATCGGGCTATAGAATTATTGTCGGAATAGATAATCATAGCTGCCGCTGCGCTACGTAAGCCGCTCCAATTAAAGCGATAAGTAATAGCACCCCGGTCAGTTCAAACGGAAGAATAAAGTCGCTCATTAGCTGAACTCCCAAAGTAGATACGGTAGAAGCCTGAACTGTTTCGGAAGTTGATATCCACGCTAAGCTGTTCATATCCGTCTGCCAAATAGCTTTCGCCAATAAGAAAAATAGCGCACTACCGATAAGTAGTCCCCAAAATTGATTATGGTGTTGGGTACGTACCGATTTTCC
>NZ_JBARYM010000610.1:0-7376 GCF_049647865.1 Tunicatimonas sp.
AAGGGTTAGTCAAAGAAGAGAAAAATAAAGTGGTGGTAATAAGCGGTCGGGATAAAGATACCCTTGGTGGATGGATGGGTGAGTTCAACGTAACCTTGATTGCCGAACACGGTATCTGGATGCGCGAGGTGAGTGAAGATTGGCGCACAGTAGTACCCATTAAGGGCGATTGGAAGAAAGAAATTATGCCGATTCTGGAAATGTACGTGCAGCGTACCCCCGGCTCATTTATTGAAGAAAAGGACTTCTCTTTGGTTTGGCACTATCGCAAAGTAGAAACAGGGTTGGGTGAGCTACGAACGCGCGAACTGGCTAGTCACCTCAAGTACATCTCTTCTAACAGTAATTTACAGGTGCTAGAAGGTGATCACGTAGTAGAGATTAAAGATCGAGAGGTGAATAAAGGCAGAACCGCCCAGCAGTGGCTTAATCAAACATCGCATGACTTTGTGTTTGCCATTGGCGATGATGCTACCGATGAAGATACCTTTAAGGTGATGCCCGAAAATGCCTATACCATAAAAGTAGGTAGTAAAACCTCCGCCGCCCGTTTCAATGTTAATTCTTTCAAAGATGTGCGGGCACTATTGAAAGTAATGATTGCTGAGGGTTAGCTATGTCCGAATGAGAGGAGTAAATTGTTCATTGGTTATAATATCTGCGGTCATTGGTTTAAAGTTGCAGGTTAAAGCCAAATATCATATCCCCCAGTCTTCAGTTGCCGACTTTCGGTCTCCGTGTTCATTTAGCGAAGAATTCTTCTCGGAAATTCATCAGAAATAGTTCCTGGCGAGAACGAGTAATGGCGGTATAGAGCCAGCGAATATATTCTGTGTTTAGCCGTTCATCCGGTAAGTAGCCCTGATCTACAAATACGGCATCCCACTGCCCACCTTGCGACTTATGACAGGTGAGCGCATAGGCATACTTTACTTGTAAAGCGTTCAGGTATGTATCATTTCGTATAGCTTCTTGCTGTTGCTGCCTGGTTTCTTGATCTTGGTATTCTTCCAGTACGTGCTGGTAGAGATCGCGGTACTTGTCTTCTTCTAACGCCACGCTAGGAGAATGTAACACATCTAACATAATTTTGGCATCGAAGGGCGGTTGATCGGGGTAGTCTAGCAGTCGCAATTCTAAGTCAGCGAAGCGCAGTCCGTACTTTTCTTCCAGATTAAATACTTTCATGATCTCTACAAAATCGCCGTTCGCTAAGAAAGAAATATCACTGTTTTCTTCAGTGAAGAAATAGTTATTCTTCACAATCATGAGGTAATCGCCAACTTCCAGTTCGTTCTCATAAAAAAATATTTGGTGACGAATAAATCGGTTGTACTGTACCGAGGCTTTGTTGGATCGGCAGATGACTGCTGTATTGTCTTTCCCGAATTTATCGTAGGCGTAGCGTAATCCATCTTCTAACTTTCGCCCTTCCATCCGATACACGTCAGCGAAGCCCTTCGTTTTCATTTGAATGCCAAACTGGTTCAGAATAAGTTGCCGCCGAAGCTGAGTAGCATTGTCTAGAATGCCGGAGTTTTGCTCCTGTCGCATTACTTCCGTGAGTTCGGTTTCAAAAATATTGAGTCCGTAGAAGTGCTCTAGATGCTCGGCATCTAATCCTTGACTGAGGGTTTGACCTACCGGAGGAAGTTGAGCGGCATCGCCAATAAGCATTAGCCGATTGGTGGGCTGTTCAAACACGAAATCAATCAGGTCGGAAAGTAGTCCGCTCCGGCTAGCTCCAATATCATTAGAAAGCATGGAAGCTTCATCTACAACAAATAGGGTGTTTTTCTGATAATTCTTCCGGCGAGAGAATTGCAGCTTACCTGAAATCGGATCGGCCACTCGCTGGTAAATAATTTTATGAATGGTAAATGCGCTCCGTTCCGAATAACTCGCCATCACCTTAGCAGCTCGCCCGGTAGGAGCCAGTAATAGCAACTTTAAATCGAATACTGGCAATGCTTTCACTAACGCACTTACTACCGAGGTTTTGCCCGTTCCGGCGTACCCCTTTAGCAATAGAGCGGTTTTTCGATCGGCTTTCTGAGCCAGAAAGAGATCAAACAATAAAAATAAGTTCTGTTGTCCTTCGGTGGGTTGGTGAGGAAAATACGAAGCAATAACTTCCGAAGGTTTAGACATGGAGCAAGGTGTTCAATTGTTAGAGCCGCCGTAGAACGGTGTTATAGCACTTAAACTATTTAGAGTAGGTAGTCAAAGCTACTCAATTTTACCTGAACACACGAACCCATAAACACCTGAGATATAAATACTATAACACCATGGACTATAACGCTATATCACTCTACTAAACACATTCTCATTGCCTACCATATCGCGGACGCGCAAGGTTACTTTACCGGTTAATGGTTTGGAATCGTCTAGCCGGTCCGACCAAATTAAGTCTCGTTTGTAATCGTAGTGCATCAGCAGCCACTCGTCATCTACGTAGACTTCGTAATTGCGAATACCGGAGGTTACATCTTCAATTTTAAAGCGCAAACGGCTGGAGCTAATGCTGAGCGGGGTAATTACCGGGGCAATGGTATCTACTTCCAGAATAAAGTCACCAAAACTACGGGTTCGGAACGAGATGTTATTGTTTTTCCAGTCGCCGCCTTCGTAGCCCAAGTCACCTTTAGCATCTATCCGATATACTGATGTTTTGTCCCGAGGTCCCTCCGGGAACTGCCGAGGTTTTAGTAGTACTTGCATACTCTGCCGAAGCGGCACATTGCCCTGATGCAGTCTAAACAGTTCTCTGCCTGCTTCCATCTGGTGATCCATTTGGAGGAATAGTGTATCGAATAATGCCGACTTCGGGAAAGTGACATTCATTTGAGGTTGGTAAAAGCTAAATGCGCTCTGAGAGGGAACTCGTACTTTAATTGGTAATTGGCTTACATCTCCGCACATATCAACCGAATCAGGAATACCTTGATTAAGATTCCACAGATAAACCGCAACATCGTTCACTACGTAAGCGGGCGGCTCCTCAAAAGCCCGACGATTAGAAAAAAACGTTGCCAATTTACGTTGGTAAATTCCCTCTGGGTTCTTATCTACTGGGGCGAATAACTGTAAAATATTTTCCCGAACGTGGTAATTCTGAGTAGAATACGGCTTATTGAAGTAGCGAGTATTCAGCACTTTATCCGTTTCGGATTGGCCTTGCAAGGTGAAATCTACCTGACTTTTATTACCGTTAATATCGGCGAGCGTAATGGTTGCCTGATGGACCTGATCGTCATCAATAGTAACTTTCCCCTTCTGAGCGTTTGTATTATAAAATGGCAGCGTATTGCCGTCGTCTACGTACAGTTTATAAAAAGTGCGATTTTGGCGGTATCGCTCTTCGTAGTTAGTATGAACGTGAATATTTTTAGTTTGAGAGAAAGCAAACTTCCCCATATCACAATGAAACTGAGATTGACCATCTAAGGTCAATGTGGTTTCTTTTACGCCGTACACATTTCGTACTCCAGTAGCTTTGTCGAAAGAGGCAACTTCAACGCCTACTGTGCCTTTCACCGCGATAGGCTCATCTACTACGTATCTGCCATTCTTATCTTTTAAGCTAAATTCAAAGCGGCCAAATTGCCCGTTAATCCGAGAATCTTCGTTTAAAGTGGTAAGGGCAATACGGCGAACGTAGGGGCGTACATTATCTACAATTTCTGTAAACCCAAATTTTAAAGGGTCCATCGGTTGCTGGTTAGCATCCCGAATCTCGAAGTGCAGGTGGGGGCCGCCCGAGGAACCGGAATTTCCTGCTTTACCAATCACCTCGCCTCGCTTTACCGCTAACTCATTTTTCTGCGGAAACAACTCAATGGTAAATGATTTCTTCTGGTACTGCGCCTGCTTAACGTACGCCTGAATTTTATTGTTGAACTCGTGCAGGTGAGCGTACGCGCTAATGGTTCCGTTGGGGTGCTGAATATAAATAGCGTTGCCGTAGCCCCCGTAAGAAATTTTGATGCGGTTGATGTACCCGTCGGCAGTAGCGTGCACCGGAGAACCCACCACTCCCCCAATTTTAATATCTAGCCCAGCGTGCAAATGAGAGCTACGCAATTCACAGAAATTACCCGATAAATAATTACGCTCGCCCGGCCGGATAGGAAACAGATAATAATCATCGTTTTCAAACCCTACTGAAGCGAACAGCACCGGAATGCAAATTAGTACAACAACCCTACTTAATTTCACAAGTCAACATTTTTTGATCTTCAATAAACGCCTCTAATATATTGCCCCGCTGAATGGGACCCACTCCCTTGGGAGTACCCGTAAATAAGATGTCTCCCTTCTTGAGCGTAATAAACTGAGAAACATACGCAATTAGCGAATTAATAGTATACAACATTAAGCTGGTATTCCCCTCCTGCTTCGTTTCGCCGTCTACCTTTAGGCTAAAATTTAGGTTCTGCAAGTCGGGATACTGCTCTTTTGAAACAAAATCCGATACCGGGGCTGAACCATTAAAACCTTTCGCCAGCAACCAGGGTAACCCTTTTTCTTTCGCTTTCTGTTGCAAATCTCTTGCCGTGAAATCAATACCAATGCCGATGCTGTCGTAATATTTAGCGGCAAACTTCTCCTGAATATACTTTCCTTCCTGACAAATCTTCACCAGAATCTCTACTTCGTAGTGAATATTCTGCGTGTATTCCGGATAATATAGCGGATCATTATTCCTGAGCAGCGCTGTATCGGGTTTCATAAAAACTACTGGCTCGTCAGGCTTTTCATTCTCAAGTTCACAGATATGGTCAGCGTAATTACGTCCAATAGCGATGATTTTCATGATTTTGAAGCTTAATTGATTATAAGTGGTTGGAAAGCGCATACTAGCAAGCTTTGTTTTGCTGCTCCCTTTTTCGCCGGTAAAAATTAGTATACTTCGGGCAAAAAAACCATAAAAATAATTGAAACAACTTTAGATAAGTTCTTACCAGTGTAAGTAAACGCAACAAAAAGGTATTATTTGCCCGTATAACTGACATATCGTTTGAATTTACCCTACTGCTTCGCTAATATGCACTTTGTTTCATAGGTAGCATAACACCAAATAATGAGCAAACATACTTACGAATACGGAGTGATTGGAAATTGCGCTTTTCTGGCCCATATCGGTAAAGACACGAATGTAGCCTGGCTTTGTTGGCCTCGCTTCGACAGTAGCTTTGTTTTTGGGGGTATTTTGGATAAGAAAAAAGGGGGTGAGTTTAGCATTCAACCTAAGTCCGATTCTTTTGATACGCATCAGTACTACGAGGAAAATACCAATGTGCTGTGCACGGAGATTACTACGAATGAAGGCAAGTATCGGGTAACTGATTTTGCGCCTCGTTTCTTACAGTATGATAGAAATTTTAAGCCACTTATGCTTATCCGAAAGCTGGAGCCACTGTCGGGTACTCCTTTAGTGAAAGTTACCTGTAATCCGGTAGGCGAATATGGTGAAATGAAACTCGAAAATAATCAGGCAAGTAATCATATTAAGTTCTTAGGATTGGAGCGGGAAATTCGCCTTACCACTGATATTTCGCTCACCCATATTATTGAGAACAACTATTTTGTGCTGAACGATACGAAGTATTTGGTGCTGACCTACGGGGCCCCTTTGGAGGCAGCAGTACGTAGTACTTCTGAAGCCTTTCTGCAAAATACTACAAACTACTGGCGTAATTGGGTAAAAAGTACCAGCATTAAAAACTTCGGTCAGCGCGAAGTGCTACGCTCAGCATTAATACTCAAAATCCACCAGTACGAAGATACTGGGGGAATTATTGCCGCAGCAACGACCAGTTTACCCGAATCGCCGGGTAGCGGCCGAAACTGGGACTACCGCTACTGTTGGTTGCGGGATACGTACTATACACTTAACGCGTTCAATAACATTGGGCACTTTGAGGAACTGGAACGCTATTTTCACTATATCGCCAATATCTCGGCTACTCAGGGAGAGCGTTATCAACCGCTGTACGCCATCGGTGGACGCGATCAGCTCGTAGAGCGTATTATTGATTTAGAGGGCTATCAGGGAAATGGACCAGTACGCATTGGCAACCAGGCTTACGAACATATTCAGAACGATGTATACGGACAAGTGCTACTTTCTTTGCTACCACTTTACGTCGATTTTCGTTTTAATCAAGATGAGCGCGCTGGTTCCGATAAACTGGCTGCGGACGTGCTTAACCGGATTGAAAAGTTTATTCAAGAGCCCGATGCCGGTCTTTGGGAGTTCCGAGATTTTAAGCAACTACACTGTTATACGTATCTTTTTCACTGGGCGGGAAGTTCGGCAGCGGTAAAGATTGCCGATTTCATGAAGGATGATCGTCTTAAAAAGAAAGCGGTGTATCTGCGGGATTTGGCGGCGAATAAAATTGAGGCGTGTTATGATCCAGCTCGAAAAGTGTACACCCAAGCTATCGGCACCAGTAATTTAGATGCGAGTACATTGCAACTTATCATGATGAACTATTTAGACAGTGGTTCTGATCTAGCTAAGAATCATTTAATAAATTTGGAAAAAGAGTTGCGCTCTGAAGGTGGTTTATTTTACCGCTATAAACATACCGATGATTTTGGTACCCCCGAAACTACCTTCCTAATTTGTGCTTTCTGGTACGTAGAAGCTCTGGCTTGCGTAGGCCGTCTGGATGAAGCCATTGAAACGTTTGAGAGCATCATGAAATTCAGCAATCACGTAGGGCTGTTTAGCGAAGACGTTGATGCCGCAACCGGCAGTCAGTGGGGTAACTTTCCGCAGGCCTACAGTCACGTGGGCTTGGTGAATGCCGCTTTTCGTATTGCCACTCGGCTGGATAATCCAACGTTTTTGTAAAATGTAAAATGTGAGATATGAAAGAATATCGTTTACTTTTCTGATTTCATATCTCTCACTTCATATTTTAATTAGCGAATGAGCAATTCTAAATACGTATCTGGCTTACTCTATTCTTTCAAAAAATAACAACGAACTATTAATAGTATCTTTCTGGTAAAAATCACCAATCGTCAGTCTATCCCCTTCAACTTCTATAGGTACATTATAAAATCCTGAGAAACTTGATACCGAATTTTGAACAGAAACAGTGTCTTTTCGTAACTCATAAAAATACAGGCCCGAATCAGGTATAGGCAATAGATTACCATTCTGCATTTCTTTTCCTCGGTTAAGTATGAAGAATTCTTCCTCAAATATTAGTGTGTCAGATCGGTCGGTAGATTCAAGCCAGGTACCCAGCAGAGGGTTAATGCTATCTTCATCTTCTTGGCAACTGCTGCTAAGTAGAGTTGCTACAATAAAGGCGAGACATGAGCACGTCTTTAACATATCTTTACTGTTTTGT
>NZ_JBARYM010000611.1:0-2529 GCF_049647865.1 Tunicatimonas sp.
GTTCTTATACCGTACCGAGCAAATGCTCGACCAAATGTGTATGGCATTAGGAGGCCGAGCGGCTGAAGAAGTAGTCTTTGGCAAAATATCGACCGGTGCTCAGAATGATCTAGAGCGGATTACCAAGATGGCATATAGCATGGTTACCGTTTACGGTATGAATGAAAAGTTAGGTAATGTATCATTTTACGACTCTCGTCAGCCGGACTACAACTTTACCAAGCCCTATTCAGAAGCTACCGCTCAAACGATTGATGAGGAGGTTCGGGCGCTTATTGACCGAGCGTATGAGCGAACCAAAAAGCTGCTAACTGACAAACGAGACCAGCTAGAAGCTTTAGCCAAGCAGTTGCTAGATAAGGAGATTCTGTTTCAGAATGATTTAGAACGACTTATTGGAAAACGCCCCTTTGCTCGACCTACTTCTTATCAAGAGTATACTGAGGAAGAAGAAAAAGATACTGAAAAGGAGGAAAAGGATGCAACGGCTTCTAATGGCCATACCACTGTAACCGACGCAGCTTCTTCTAAAGAAGCAAGAGATTCTCCTGAAGAGACTACTGCGGCTGAGGCCAAGGAAAATCCGTAAGATAAAATTATTTGATTTTAGTAAAAGGGCTGGCTAACAGCCCTTTTTTATTGCCCTAGCTTCTCCTTACTTTTGTCCGCATGATCGCCCACTCGGATTTATCAAACCCTATTCAGCTTCCTGCCGGAAAAAAATTATACTTCGCTTCTGATTTTCATTTAGGTGCTCCTAACTTTCATCAAAGCAAGGAACGGGAGCAGACCCTTGTTCGCTGGCTAGAGGCAATTCAGCCTAATGCGCATGGCTTATTTCTGCTAGGTGATATCTTCGATTTTTGGTTCGAGTATAAGCAAGTAGTTCCGAAGGGCTTTCTACACCTTCAGAGTAAACTGATTCAACTACTGGAAAAGGGTATTTTTGTAGTCTTTTTTACCGGCAACCATGACCTGTGGATGTTCGACTACTTTGAGCGTGAACTAGGTATACCAATAATTCGCCAGCCGATCTCACTTCAAATTAACGATATTCACCTGCATATCGGGCACGGAGACGGGCTAGGGCCGGGCGATTACACGTACAAATTTCTTAAAAAGATTTTCACTGCTAAAATTGGTCAAACGCTCTTTTCCTTTATTCATCCTGACATAGGTATTTCATTGGCTAACTATTGGTCGAGAAATAGTCGTAAAAGTAATGAGAAAAAAGATGAGTCGTTTCAGGGGAAAGAGTATGAGTGGATTTACCAATATTGTCAGGATATTGAGCAACAAAGACATCACGACTACTATGTTTTCGGTCATCGTCATTTGCCGTTAGAGATACCACTCAGCGAGAATAGCCGTTATTATAATTTAGGAGAATGGATTTCTCAACCACACTACGGACTCTTTAATGGTCAAACTTTTGAGCTACGTACTTTTCGGAATTAATTTATGGCTGCTCTGCTTCAACTACTCTATTTTACAGGCTCAACCCTGGGAGCTAAAGGATAGTACTGCCTTTACTTTGCCCGAATCAATAGTTAGCAATACACCTGGTATATTTTATGCGGCAACCGCCAAGGGAGATATTATTCAGTACACTTCGCAAGGTGATACCCTTCATACGTATCAACCAAGCCACCGAGAGCCTCCGGTTTTACTACCCTGGCAAACACTGAGATTACAAGCCTATTTTCCTTTTCAGCAGCTTCTGACCGTGCTGGATCAGAACCTTAACGAGGTTTCTACTATAGAACTTCCTGAGGCAACAATGGGTAATGCAACACTTAGTGCTGACCAGCAGGTTTGGTATATTTCTACTGATCTGGTTCTTAACAAGTACGATCCTCAACTCACCGAAAACACACTTTCCACGTCCCTACAATGGTATCTATCAACGAATGACCAAGTGCATTTACTGCGGGAGTACCAAAATCGGTTATATGTTCAGACTGACGAAGTATTACTGGTTTTTGACTTATTTGGCAACTTTCTTTATAGAAGACCGCTATCAGCCAATTGGCCGATTCAATTTTTTGCCAACGAAACGTACTTTCTCTCCGGTGAAAATATTCATTTCATTCATCTGTATTCTGCTGCTACCCGCAAACTTACTGTGCCCACAGGAAAAAATATTCGTAAAATTTTAATGGAAAAAGAATATCTTCACGGGTATTCGGAACGTTTTTGGTACACGTATTTAATAATTGACTAGAGCCAGAAACAACATACTTTGCTGATGCAACTTAACTTCGGCCACCATATTATAGCCTCTGGTATTGGCTGCATAATTATACTCGTCTTCCTTTTGCTTAGTACAGAAGTGCTAGGGCAAGGAGTAGTGCCGTATCGCGATACATTAGCCCCCAACATTGATACCTCTCTGTTCACCCCTCCCGCTACGCCTATTGAAAATCGCCTCAACTACTCGCGTAGCATACTTAACCAATCGTTTGATTTTAGACTAGAACCTATTTCCGACGGTAAATTTGAAATTAACATTTCGGGTAGCCCCCGCAC
>NZ_JBARYM010000612.1:0-9540 GCF_049647865.1 Tunicatimonas sp.
CGTCTACTCCATCCTTAGGGAAGTTGCTCACCAGGGCGTTGTAGATGAAGCCTCGGGTGCCGTGCCTTAGTTTAATACCAGTGTTCTTTCCGTCGCCATCATCGGCTCCTAGCAGCGTCAGATTAGAAACGATAGGTTGAGAGAAGGGACTAGCTAAAAAATCATCTTCATTATTGTCGGCCTCAATCGCTCGGTCGCCCCCGAAGGGGTCTTGCTGAACTACCCAGAACTGTCCCAGGCCCGACCAACCGTAGGTCCAGTCGAAGGAGTCGTCGGCATTGCCTAATGACAGAGCGTACTTAACATTGACGGTTCCACCGAAGAACTCTATGCCGTCGTCTTTTCCGTAGATGGCTTCTACGTACTCCACAGTAGTGCCTCGCCCTACTCCGTTTAGCGAGATGCCGTTTAGTTCATTATCCGGGCCGAGCTGCTTTCCGGCATAAGCTACTACGACGTATTTTAGTATTCCTGAGTTATCGTTAGGGTCCGAGCCGCCGTAAGTACCGGTTCCTCCTTCTCCCTCGCCTTCCCCTCCTGCCAGGTTCACCGGAGCTTTTCCGTTAATGATGATGCCGCCCCAGTCGCCGGGTTGAGGAATACTGGCTAACTCGCGAATGGTGGTGAAGTTAATGGGAGCATCCGCTCTGCCGTCAGCAATGATCTTACCCCCGCGTTGCACGGTCAGGTAACTAGTTTCTTTATTAAAGGCAGCGTAAATAGTAGCACCGGCCTCAATAGTTAGCGTAGCGCCGCCCTCCACAGAGAGTCCGCCATTGAGTATCCACAACTCATCACGGGTAATGGTAAAGTCAGTGGTAACTTCGCCTTCAATTTGGTTAAACTCCAGTTTCCCCAGTTGCACCGGGGTGATAATCAATTCGCCTATCTGTTTTTGGGCAGGTGGGTCCTCTGTATCAGTACAGCTAAATAATAGGCTGAGTAAAAGAGCTACGTATGTCGTACATCTGATAAATTTAATCATCGTGCTACTTATTTTAGCGTACTTAACCAGTTGCATAGTTAGAGATATCTCACTTCTCAAAATATCCACTCTAACTGCTTTTGTTACATAAGTCAGTTTCATGAGTAAATGGAGTCGTAATACAATTATGATTATACTATGCCGTTCCCAGCGTTGAACAGACACTGAGCAAATGGTGGAAGTAGATCGCCTAATAATTAAGTAAATCGGATCGGGCCGATTCAAATAATGAAGAACGCTAAACACCGCTGGGCCCTGATAGCCCAAGAGCGTCTTCTAGAGAATAATTTGGCAGTCAACGGGGGCGGGGGGTGATACACTAAAGAAAGCAGGTTGCAATATAAACTTAGGTCATTACTGGTTCATCCGTATTATCCAACCTTCTTCGCTCTACAATCTGGTTGAAGTGTTCAATATTTTCATTCAGATGATTAATAAACAAAGTATACTCCGCTGAAGGGGTCAGCGTGGCGTGGGCTTCAATATGCTTAACCAATGTGCGATACGCCTCCGAAGTACTTTGTACCAGTTCACGAGTACTTTGGGTCTCCTCCTTACTCGTTTCTTCTAATCGCTGAATAAACACTTGCTCAAATTCTTGGTTGGCTTTTTTCATCTCGTTCACTACCTCTTCCAGGTGCATATCTTTGATTGCTTGAGCACAAGTAGGGATAGACTGAAGATCGCGTACAATGTTTTTCAGCGCAGCCGTTTCGGCACTATAGTTTAAGCTATACAGACGGGTACCGTACTTGTTGATACAATCTACCACCAGTTCGCCCGCACTTCGCAGGGCCTCTTTAGGGTGCCGAACGTAACCTTCGCTAATCATTCGTAAGCAGATAATGGCCTGATCGCGTTGAGCATCTAACTCCACCAGTTTGATCCCGGTTTCGCTCATGCTTTCTTGTTTATACGCTTGCTCTAGTTGCAAAAACTCTTTATTTAACCCATTGTACTGGGCTTTAATCCGGAGCTTGTTCGGGCTATGCTGATTAATAATAATCAGGGAGTTTTGGATAAACTGAATAAACTCTTTAATGCGGTATCTACCAATAGTAGCGGACGTAATCATATTAATATGGTTTAGATTTTTACGATACACCCCAAATTTGGTATGGTCTGATTCAGAATAAAAGCCAGTCCGCTAGCATTCAGTACATACGTAGGAAACTTATTAATATGAATAGTCTATGCTGCTAGTCGATGGGCTGCTGACGCGGGAGTTTGCCTGTCGATCACGAACGACGAGTTGCTGACGCGGGAGTTTGCTTGTCTATTACGAACGACGAGTTGCTGACACGGGAATTGAGTGATCGATTACAAACAATGACTCACCGACACGGGAATGAGTCTATTTAGTAAATGAGAATTTCTGCCTACCGTGTCAGCTAACTTTTTTAGGATGTAAATCGGCTAGTGTACTTCGTCTGGAGTAGTTTTAGTGGTAGGGGGCGTGGTTCTTTGGTGAAGCTTGGTTACCAAGTTTTTACTATACGCAACCATTTTTAGAATCTCGCGAGGGCTAGCTATCCGAAGGTGTCTAAAGATGAGTAGCTCTTTTCCATTGCTCTCTAGGTGGTAGATGTCGCTCTTCTCTAGAAAATGAATAAGATTCGCTGTAAACAACGCGCGAATGCCAGCTTCATCGGTACCCTGTAGCAAGAACTTCCGCGAGAAGTTACGGTATTCGTTAAAGTCAATATCCTGCTGCGCGGCAATTACTGAAATACGGTCGAGGAACGACTCTTCTTCCAGAGAAAATATAGGAAGTATAAATGGTAACGAAAGTACCTCTACCGTAAGCCGATAGGTTTCAAACGAAATAAATGCATCCTTTAATGAGACATCGCCTATCTTCCACTGCACGCCTAAGTTTGGATAGTTGCCACTAATCTGGTTACTCATATATTCCACTGGGCGCGGTTTAAAGAACAGAAAGCGGTTGAGATCACCAATATCCCAGGCAACCTCTGGGTTGTAGCCCCATTTGTTAGAAGCAGCCAGTTGCTTGAGCTCTACTTGTCGGCGTGTAAGCCGTATCAGTTTAGGCTTAGGCTTCTCTAATACATGCAAGGCGTACGGATGGTGAGAGGAGGTTTTGTGCACATCTAATCCAGTAAAATGAAACTCGCCACCGTTCTGATTATATTTTTCAGCGTATTCGTGTAAGTATTCCAGCACAGTGTAATCTACTACCCGAGCGTGAGAGAAGTCTATTACTACATTATCGTCGGCGTTTAGCTTTTTTATTTTATTCTGTATCTGTAGAATATTAGTGAAGTTGATGATCCCTTTGATTTTCAGTAAGTACGACTGTTCTTTCTCCTGAACCACTTTAATGTAAGGGCGGCGCATATAGCGCAGAAATAAAGGGAGCGGCATACCGCTTCGGAAAAAGTGCAGCAGTAGTGTGAAACCGATACCCACTAGCAATCCTGACATAAGATCGGTCAGGAGAATAGCAACTAACGTAACAACAAGTATGGTTAACTGCTCCCAGCCTTGTTGGTAGGCCCGCTTATATACCCGAGGGGACGTAAGCATATACCCCGTGAACAACAGGATGGCGGCTAAAGCGGCAAGAGGAACCTTCTGAATAAAGCTAGTAAACACTACCACAAAGAGGAGCACAATGAGTCCGTGCATAAAATTTGACCAACGCGTGGTTGCGCCGTTAGTAATATTCACGGAGCTACGGGCAATCACGGCCGTGATGGGTAGTCCACCCAAAAAACCAGAGACTACAGTAGCTACACCAATTCCGAATAGATCTTTGTTAAGATTTGTCTTCCGCTTATAAGGATCAAGCTTATCCACTGCTTTAGAGATGACTAAAGACTCTAGCGATAGCACAATCGTTACTATAAAAACTGTTAACCAGAATACGGGTTCGTTTATGCGAGAGAAGTCCGGAAAAGCTAAGCCTTGCGTAATATCAGTTGGTATCTGAATGAGAAACTCATTAGACAACTGTTCAGTATTTGGATAAAATTCTTGCGAAAGCCAGCGAAACCCAAAGAATAGTGGAATAGCGACAATCAGCACCCACATCGGAGCGGGCAGTAGTTTGATAGTTCGGTTTTCTATATCCTTATAAAAGACTAGAATGGCCAGACAAACGATAGTAATTGTTATGATGAACGGATTAGCCTGCAATAGTATTTCCGGGCGAGTCAGCAGTTCTGAAAAACTTGCGTCTGAGATACCCAAAGCGTGGTGAATCTGCGTACCAATAATGAGAAAGCCAATGGCGGCCAACATACCGTGAATGGTAGAGGTAGGAACCAGATTGCCTAGTTTCCCTAGTCGTAGTAGTCCCATTATGGCTTGTATACCACCGGATACCACAAAAACCGCCATAGTATAAGGTAATCCCGACTGACCGGGCAGGCTCATGCTTTCGGAAGCTGATAGGGCCACAATAATCAAAGCATTGGCCGGGCCATTAATGCCCACGTGGCTTCCCCGAATGAATGTGGTCACCAGCCCACCCACAATGACTGAAATCAACCCTGACATTGGGGGGAAGCCAGCGGCAACCGCAATTCCCAGACCCAACGGTAGTGCTACCAAGGCCACACTCAATGCTGCTACCAGATCTGTGCGCCAGTAGCGCTTAAACCCCTGCCACCCATCGGGTGGAATTTGATCTGGATTAATAGGAATCATAATGATTAGCTAGGTAATGTTGACCGAATAAGATAATCAAAAATTGTAATTTTGTGTAGCTAAAAATACGATGGGATAATCAGGAGTGGTTATTTATCAGAAAAGTCCGAAAAGATTCCAATTTTGTACTACCTATGCAGAATGGATAATGAACAATAATTGAATGACTGATGAGAAATAGTAAAGATTAATCGTTACTCATCAATCATTAATTGCGTTTGGTATATTTTTTGAAATAGTCAGTAAACCCGTACCTTAGATTCTTTACCTAAATTTTGATAAAAACTAAGCACAAATTATGCAATCAATGAACTTCCCGCCCCGGTCGGTTATATTTCGCCGGATGAATTACTCCTGGATTGTACTACTCTTATTTACCATTGTAGCACTAGGGCCAACTGGCTGTAAAGCGAAAAAAGAAGCTAGAGCGGCCGAAAAGGCTCGACTGGAGCGCATTGCTAAAGCCCGAGCCGATTTATTATCAGTGATTAACGATCAGGGTAGCATGTCTACTGACGAAAAAGAAGCGGTAGTAGAAGGGGTGAAGGATATGAACTTACAGGATGCTGAAATTCAAACGTTAATTAATCGAGCCGAAGGAATTATTGCCGATGAGCGAGCCGCCGCTCGGCGTGCAGAGGAACGTCCAACGGCAACTGATAGCGGGCCTACCTCCGAGTCTGACCTGAATAACCTATTTGGCCGGGTAGCTACTGCACAGAGTAATAGCGATGCTAACTCCCAAATACGCAGTGCCATTGATATGTTTGCCTCATCCGAAACTCCAGTACTTATTATTATTAGCCAGAGCGGAGGGCAAACTGATTACGACGAACCAACTACGATCAGCAAGTATTTAAACTACCTGAAAGACACCAAGAAAAGCCCGAACGAAGTATACAATATGGTGTTCGATGCAAACGGAAAAATCAAAGAACTAGAACTTATTAAACGATACAACTAATGAAATTTTCTGCCATATACTTTTGCGTGTTTCTTATTGGAGCAACCTCCTTCTTGGTCCAAGCACAGGAAACGATTAGCCCAGATCGTAAATTAGCCATTGATTCGCTGGCATTAGAAAAAGTCCGCGATTTGAGTAAATATATCAGCATTATTGGAAATAAGGACACTCCTTTCTCAGAAGCCAACCGGGTGATTGACCGGGCTGAAGAGTTATTTGCTGCCGGAGCCGAAATCGGGGTATCTTCACTAACAACTAACGAAATTACCTACTACGGAACAAGAGGCTATTTCGAACATTTAATGGCCCTGAATTACGATAAAGTTAGTATAAAATGGTACGACATCCAGTACATCAGCGATTTGGAGCAGCAGCCCGATGGCACGTTTGTTGGAGTAATTACTATCTACCAGCGGTTTGAAGGCACTTCAGACGATGGGTTGGAGTACAAAGACACTACTAAAAAAGATATTACTGTTTTTGTTCAGAAAAAAGAAACGCAGATCGGAGGACGTATTATTGATTTCTGGGATGTGTTACTCGGAGATATACGGGTTTCCGAAACCACCACATAATAACATTAATGCATAACAGCAAAAAGTTTTTAGTCAGACTACCGGAGGCCCACTGCCGAAACGTAGTCTTTTTTGTCATTTATTTAGTAGGTATATTATCGTTTAGTAGTTCCGGACTCTTCGCTCAGGGCATTGGTGAATATTTGGGGGGTGAAGACGTGCTGTACGCCGAAACCAAACAGGTAAATCAATTTTTCCGGCGCTTTAATGGTGAGGAAGACATTGAAGGTAAGCGCTACTATAGTGGTAATAAAGGATACCGTAACCCTAAGCTGCGCCAGAAATACCTGGAAAACTTGTTTGATAACCAAAATAGGGGCATATCGGCCGCCGATAAACAAGCATTCATCAACACCGTCAACGGTTCTTCTAATCCTACTTTCCTGGACTTTCACGGGGGAGAGTGGTTTGCCGAAGTAAAGGCTCAATTTAATTACCAAGGTAAGCGGCAAGAAGCCACCCTGTTCTTACGGCTGCAAGAAGAAAAAGTCGGTTCTAAATGGATTCTGACGAAAGCGTATTTTGCTCCGTTTGCCAAACTGTTCGATAGCGATACTACCGGGGGAATGCCTTTTCTGCACCCAATGAGTCATGAGCTGGATTTTATGAATCTTCGGAGGGTGTTTCAGGATAATAAAGCAAAAGTAGATCAGTTTTTGGCGCGGGGCTACCAACCGGATTATCTTTCCATCTTGCTCTATGAGATTAAAAATTCTAACTTACGCTTCGAAACGGTTAACAATGTTAAATTTCACTTCTTTCAGGTAGATGGCTGGTACTTTCAACTGGCTAAGTTCAGTCGGCCCGGTTATAATCGTGGTTGGCTTATTGCCGATTTATCCAAAGCAACACCCCAGGAAAAAGAGCTATTAACTGAGTACATTTTTTACGAAGATGAATAAGCGAATTACCGCTACCTTATTGTCACTCTGGCTAAGTATGGTCGTTTGCCCGATCCTCGTAGCGCAATCGACCGGCGACGAACTTTCTCCCGAAGTGATTGCTGAATATCAGGAACAGTCAAAAGAACTAGTCTCTTTTTTGGAGTACATGATGAACTTTCTGGGTAATCCGGAAGCAACCACGCAGCAAAAAGAAACTATCATTGCTCAAAGTTACTTAAAGGCTTTTCGCGATGAAGATGTGCAGGTAGAAGATGATTTAGACGAAGATCGTAGTGTGGTTACTAACAAAAACGTGCAGGCTTACTTAAAAGATATTGACTTTTTCTTTGAAGAGGCAACCTTTGATTTGAGCGTAGATGATGTAAGCTACTACGTGAACAACGGCAAAAAATTCTTCCGAGTAACACTTAGTCGTAATTTGCAAGGCACCACAGTAGACGGCGATACGGTGAATGCTAACCAGATACGCTACGTGGAAATTAACTTAAATGAGTCGGCGAAAGACCTGAAAATTGCCAGCATCTACACCACCAAACTCAGCGAGCGGGAGGAACTAGCTAACTGGTGGTCGGATGTATCGGAGCCTTGGCAGAAATATTTTAAAGCTCAGGTAGGTGCTCAAGATTGGGATTCAGCCAATTACCGAATGCTGCGAGAAATTGTAAGGCTCGATGAGATTAACATCTCGGGTAATCAGGAGGTATATAATCTAGAACCCCTGGGAAAACTGATTGATCTTCGCTATCTAGATATTTCTGATACTCAACTAGGTGATCTTTACCCCCTGCGGAACCTTACCAAGTTAGAATCACTCAACTGTAGTAAAACCCCGGTATCAGACTTGTCTCCGCTCAAATATGCTACCAGTCTGCGCGAGATTAATTGTGAGTATACCAGTGTGGATGATTTAGAGGTGTTAACTAATTTTAGTAAGCTAGAGAAATTATACTGTAGCCATACGTACGTGCATCAGCTACCTGCGCTAAAAGGACTGAAAGACTTGCGCTGTGCCAGCACGGCTATTACCAATATAGAGCCGCTGGCCGCTATGACTAGTCTGGTCTATCTGGATGTATCCGAAACGAGTATCAGCGATTTACAACCCGTAGCCAGTGCTGCCAGTGTCACTTGGCTCAATCTGGAAAATACTCCAGTAGTAGACTTAGAACCATTAAAAGCGCTGATTAATCTAGAAACCCTGGTCATTAATAATACTCCTGTTGACAACCTGGAATCGCTAAATGGTCTGCCCAAGTTGCAAAAAGTATACTGCGATAACACCCCGGTTAAAAAGCCAGAAGCCAACCGTTTTATGGCGATTAATCCTCAGGTGCTGGTTATTTATGCCTCGGAGCAAATGCTGGACTGGTGGCAGGCACTGGACCCGGACTGGCAACAGATTTTTGGAAAATATGTATCATTAGATACTATCAATAAAGAGAACTTAGCCCAAGTAGCCAACTTATCCGAGATTGACATTAGTGATCACGCTTCTGTTCAAACGTTAGAACCACTAGCAGCATTAACCAACCTTAAAACTCTTGATTGTGCAAATACCCGTATTCGTGACTTAACGCCGTTGGAGGGCATGGTAAACTTGGAGCATCTCAACCTAGCGGGTACCAGGGTAGATAGCATTGGAGCGCTGAGTGACGCTCGTAATCTTAAAGTATTAAATTTTGATCAGACACAGGTCCGTAGTCTACTGCCGCTGAACAATATATCAGGTATTCAGCGGCTTAGCTGCGAAAATACTCCTATTGAGCCAAGTAAAATCCGACAGTTCATCCGAGAGCATCCCGAGACTATCATTATTTATAAAACTGACCAGCTAAGTTTATGGTGGAACGCTCTCTCTCCGGCCTGGAAAAAAGAATTGCAGGAACAGGTAGTGGTGGGCGATGTTCCTGATCGAGAGCAATTACACGAACTGGCGTTCTTAGGGTCGCTCACAATTGAAGACAATAGTCAGATTAATTCTTTAGCGCCGCTTCAAGAGTTTGTTAGATTAACAGAGCTTACGCTAACGGGCACTCGGGTAGCTGACTTGTCGCCTTTGAGCGATATGTATACACTTCGGGCATTAATCTGTGCCCGTAACCCTATTCGTAGTCTGGAGCCACTATCTTCACTTACTGATCTAGTTTACCTTGACTTTCAAAACACTCCGGTAGAAGATTTGCGCCCTATACGAGATTTAATATCGCTTGAGACTTTAAAGTGCTCCGGCACCCAAGTAGATAAACTGAAGCACCTTTCTTCCCTAATTAACCTCCGCCAATTAGAGTGCTACAATACCGATGTAAAGAAACTAAAGCATCTTCGTGATTTAAATCAGTTACAGATGCTACGCTGCTACAATACTCGTATCTCTGACCGAGAAGTGCGTAAGTTTCGGCAGGCAAATCCTGATTGTGAGGTAGTGCACTACTAGTATAC
>NZ_JBARYM010000613.1:0-12903 GCF_049647865.1 Tunicatimonas sp.
GACGAATATCTTGCTTATAAAGAAGATATAGGACAGTTTGAATATACGGTAGACCGTGTTGGTTTGTACTTCACGGTGCTTCAGCGAAAAAATGAATCAATTCGAGAGAATTGTATTCAGCTAGCTAGTATTAACCACGCTCGGCTAAGTGATAAGGATGCTATTGCTCAGCACCTGTATTTTCGCTCTAAAATGTCGGTATTCCTGATTTTAGTAATGGTACTAATTATTGTGGGGTGGGCGGTGTATCAAGTACCTCACGCTATTGTAAAACCGCTTACCGATATTACTGAAAAAATACGGCGAATCGCACAAGGTGAATATCAGCAGAGAATTACGGTAGACTCTCGTAGCGAACTTGGTGAGCTCGCTCAAGCCTTTAATGTGATGTCTATCAAGCTCCAAGAGTTTGAAAAACTTAATATTGAAGAAGTACAGGCGCAAAAAAGTCGAATGGAGTCAATCATTAAAAATATGAGCGACGGGCTAATTGTGCTGGACGAAGACAAACGCATTATTCTGGTGAATGAGTCGGGTAAACAAATTATTGACTTGGAGGATAATCAGTTTTTAGGGAAGAAACTTAGCGATTTTACTGGTAATGAAGTAACCGCCGAACTAAACCAAGCAATAAAAGAGACTGCCCGGCAATCAGGAAAACCTGATAGTCAAGATACGAGCAACTTTCTAAAAGTAGACAACTACCACGGTAAGAAGTCTTTCTTTACCAAAGAAATTATGCGGGTATACGGACGGGAAGATTCATTCCGAAGGTTCATCGGCTATATTGTTATTCTCAAAGATATTACTGCTTTCAAAGAATCAGATGAAGCTAAATCTAAATTTGTAGCAGTTGTATCTCATGAGTTAAAAACTCCGCTGTCTGCGCTGAACATGAGCCTGATGTTACTACAGAACCCTCGCATTGGAGAGTTATCAGGTGAGCAGTCAGAAATTGTGGGTTCCATGAAGCAAGAGGTACATCGGCTCGTTAAAATGGTTACCGAGTTGCTAGATTTGGCCCGGGCCGAGAATGGAACCATTCAGATGGACAAGAAATTAGTATCCCCTCAGGTATTAATCGAGTACGCAATAGCTCCAGTGCAGATCAAACTACTAGAGAAGAACCTTACTCTTAGAAACGAAACGTCTGAAAACCTACCCGAGATCAACATTGATCCTGAAAAGATTTCCTGGGTACTCATTAACCTACTTACCAATGCTATTCGATACGCTCCTGAAGGAAGCGAGGTAATTATCTCCACTAAGCAAGTAGGCGGCTACGTAGAATGCTCAGTACGCGACTTCGGCCCCGGCATATCCCCGAAAAACGCCCGGCGGGTATTTAACAAATTTGTGCAGATATCTGACAATGGGAAGAAAAACAAAGGAGGTTTGGGTTTAGGATTAGCTATTTCCAAAGAAATTGTACAAGCCCACGGCGGGCAGATTTACGTAGAGAGCGAAGTAGACTCCGGTAGTCGATTCTATTTTCGCATCCCACTTGTAGACTCAATTAATGAGGAGCCAGAAATTATCTACGACGCGTTGCCTCAGGTGGTAGAAGCCGAATAAACTCAGGATATTAGGTACAACCCTAGTTTCTATTCTGCGTTACTAACAATTTTCATCGCTTTCTCTTTCCGTTTGCATGGTTTTCTCTCCAGGTGTTCGCTACATGCTACTGGCTACATTCTTGTTCGCTTGTATGAACGTATTGGTGAAAATGGTATCACATATTCCGGCGGTAGAAGCCGTATTTTTTCGTAGCCTGATTTCACTCGTAATGAGCTATTCTGTGCTGCGAATTCAGAAAGTCAATATGTGGGGTAATAATCACAAATGGCTAATAGCGCGAGGGGCATTTGGGGCGGTAGCCTTAGTCCTTTATTTCACATTATTACAAGATATACCGCTGGCTACGGCTATCACTCTACAATTCTTATCTCCCATCGCCACGGCTATTCTAGGAATGTTGCTACTCCGCGAAAAAGTCTGGACGCTACAGTGGTTCTTTTTTCTGATCACATTTATAGGAATGCTAATCATTAGCGGCTTTGAAGCCCGGATGGAACCTATTCATCTACTTATGGGAATTATTGCGGCAGTTGGATCAGGAATGGCGTATACCATTATTCGGAAACTTAGTTATTCAGAACACCCTTTAGTTATTGTGCTTTACTTTCCGCTAGTTACCCTTCCGATTACGGGAATTCTTTCTGTTTACGATTGGGTACAACCTACCGGCTGGGACTGGTTGGTGCTGTTAGGAATTGGAGTGCTTACCCAGTTTGCTCAGTATTTTATGACCAAGTCGTATCAGGCAGAAGAGGTTTCTAAGGTAGCGAATCTTAACTACCTTAGTATTATCTACGCGCTATCATTCGGGTTTTTCTTCTTTGGTGAAACATTCAACTTACTCACCTACGTAGGTATGGTGTTGGTTATTGCGGGCGTGATACTAAATGTGTGGTATAAACAGAGAAAGCAGAATGAAGTCGAGCAACATCGAGAATCAGTACCTTCCTAAAATACTCGAGTACTTTAACTCGTAGTGTTTTAGTGTGTAGTTTTGAGTAAACATTAAACTATAATACGCTGGCACTATAATACCATAATACTACAAGTGAAATTTACGCTACAAAAGACCGATACTAAAAGTAATGCCCGCACTGGTGAACTGATCACTGATCACGGAACAATTCGCACACCAATTTTTATGCCGGTGGGCACATTGGGTACCGTAAAAGCCGTTCATCAGCGGGAGCTTAAAGAAGATATTAATGCTGATATTATTCTCGGTAACACGTATCACCTCTACTTAAGACCCGGCGTAGAATTACTGAAGCAAGCGGGCGGACTGCATCGTTTCAACGGATGGGATCGCCCAATTTTGACTGATAGTGGTGGTTATCAGGTATACTCTCTTACAAATATGCGTAAGATAAAGGAAGAAGGCGTTACTTTCCAATCGCATATAGATGGCTCCCGACACACTTTCAGTCCCGAGTCAGTGATGGATATTCAGCGTACTATTGGGGCCGACATTATTATGGCCTTTGACGAATGTACGCCTTACCCCTGCGATTATGAATACGCCAAGCAATCCCTGCACCTAACGCATCGGTGGCTAGAGCGTTGCGTTAAACGTTTTGATTCAACCGAGGGACACTACGGTTACGAACAAGCTTTGTTCCCCATTGTGCAAGGTAGCACCTACCGTGATCTACGCCAGCAATCGGCCGAGTTTGTAGCGAAGCAAAATCGACTAGGTAATGCCATTGGAGGCTTAGCCGTAGGTGAACCTGCTGAAGTGATGTACGAAATGACTAATCTGGTTTGTAGCATTCTACCCGCTAGTCAGCCGCGTTATTTAATGGGTGTAGGCACCCCAGCTAATATTTTAGAGTCTATTGCGTTAGGAGTAGATATGTTTGACTGTGTGATGCCTACTCGTAATGCTCGCAACGGGATGTTGTTCACTACTCAAGGAATTATTAACATTCGGAACGAAAAATGGAAAAATGATCTTTCTCCTATTGATGAGACACTAGGTGGTTACGTGAGTGCGTTTTATAGCAAAGCGTATCTGCGGCATTTGATACACGCTAAAGAGATGCTGGGTCCCCAAATTGCGAGCGTACACAACTTAACATTTTACCTTTGGTTAACCCGACAGGCCCGGGAGCAAATTGAGCAAGGAACTTTTGCTCGTTGGAAAAATCAAATACTCCCAACAATTATGCAGCGGCTATAGCCGTGTTTGAAGTAAAATATTTGATGCTTAAAATATTAGATCGCTACTTACTTAAAAAGTTTCTTGGCACATTCGGTTTCGTAGTGCTGATACTGGTGTCTATTGTTTGTGTCATTGATTTTACTGAAAAGAATGACGATTTTTTAGAGCACCAGCTAGGCGCGGGGGAAATTTTGGCGTACTATCTGGATTACATTCCGTACTTAGCAAGTCTAATAACTCCAATTACCGTTTTTATTGCCGTAGTATTCGTTACCTCTAAGCTGGCCAACAATACCGAAATTGTGGCGATACTAAGCGGAGGGGTGAGCTTTCGTCGGCTTTTGCTGCCTTACTTTATTGGTTCTTCACTCATTGCAGTTGCTAGCTTCTTCCTGAATGGGTGGGTTATTCCTAATGCTAATAAAGATCGTATTGCCTTTGAGCAAACGTACATTAAAAGCCCCTTTTACTTCGACGATCGAGACATTCATATGAAGGTAGCCCCGGAGCTGTATGCCTACATGGAAAGCTACAACAATAGCAATAATGTTGGTTATCGCTTTACGTTGGAGCAAATTCAGGGTAACCAGATGCTACAAAAGCTTTCGGCTCGTCGTATTGAATGGGATTCTACCCAGTTGAAATGGACGCTCAAAAATTGGACACTTCATCAATTTGATGGAGAAGATGAAACAATTTCTAATGGCGTAAGCCTTGATACAACGTTAAACATCTCCCCCGATGATTTCGGCAGTACCTACGGCTTGTTTGAAACGCTTACAATACCTGAATTAAATCGATATATTGCTCAGCAACAGGAAAGGGGAGCTAATGATATTCCGGTGTATTTGGTAGAGAAGTATATTCGCTATATGTCGCCCTTTACTGCTATCATTCTTACTTTTATTGGTGTTGTTATGTCGGCAAAGAAAAGCCGAGGCGGTTCAGGATTTCAAATTGCCTTGGGTTTTATGATCGCATTTGTCTTTATCATCTTTTTTATCTTTGCTCGTAGCATTGCCGAAGTAAACTCAATGGACCCAATGCTGGCGGTATGGCTACCGAACATTATATTTACCGCCGTTGGTATTTTCCTCTACCGTATTATTCGCCGTTAATGGCTGCTAGAACTAAGCATTATGTTCTACTGCACTTCATCGTTCTAATTTGGGGGTTTACAGCAGTACTAGGATTATTAATAAGTATCCCGGCAGTAGAAATAGTTTTTTTTCGCACCCTAATTGCTTCGGGAGTCATTGCTCTGCTACTATGGTTCCGACGAGTTGATTTTCGGGTTCCAGGACGCATGTTTGCGCTATTAGGTACCGGGAGCTTAATTGCCCTTCATTGGATCTTATTTTTTGGAGCAGCCCGCATCTCTACTGCTTCGGTCACATTGGCGGGAATGGCAACCTGTTCGCTGTGGACTTCTTTAATTGAACCGTTAATGACCCGACGAAAGATTCAACTCTACGAAGTGCTATTGGGGGTAATAGTAATTGTGGGACTATACGTAATTTTTCGCTTTGAATTTACTTATGCGTTAGGCCTTAGTATGGCCGTAGTTTCTGCCCTAATTGCCGCTGTTTTCACCGTACTTAATGCTGGGTTTAGCAAACACTATGATCCGTACTTGGTAACATTTTACGAAATGGTAGGTGCTACGCTGAGTATTGCTTTATTTTTTCCTATTTATCAACGGTGGATTAGCGATACGGGTGAACTGTTCCTTAGCCCCTCGGCCTCAGATTGGCTATGGTTATTGGTGCTAGCTTTGGCATGTACGGTATACGCTTACTCTATATCTGTAGAGTTAATGAAATATGTCACAGCATTTGCTATGAACCTTACTAATAACTTAGAACCTGTGTACGGGATTCTACTGGCGGTGTTAGTATTCGGTGAAAAGGAGCAAATGACCCCTCAATTTTACATTGGCACCCTCATTATTCTAACTTCGGTGTTTGCGTACCCTTTTATTCGTCGTTATCGGAAAGTGCGAAGATACCACCGAATTAATAGCCGTAGAAATTTAGAGGAAGTTTCGTAGAGAAACTAGAGCCTAGAGGCAAAAGCAGGGGGAATGAACAGTGATTGATGGGTGTCGGCGAGTTGAGTAAGACAAAGAAATGTTAAGCGGTTGACCGTTAACAACAGTTAGCAATCAAGCCATTTAACAATTCACTCACGCCTATCTTGTTCATTTCAAGTACCGCACTCACTATTGAGAACCAATCGTCTTACATAGATGAGTTTTCAACCGAAGCTAACTCTACTAGTTTTTCAAATTCTTTATCAGTAATATCTTGGTAGAAGTAATGGATGGGGTTTACTTTCTTACGATTTTTAACTACTTCGTAGTGCAAGTGAGGACCTGAAGATGTCCCTGTATTGCCAGAGTAGGCAATTAGCTCGCCTCGCTTTATTTTCTGGCCTACTTTTACATTAAACTCCGACAGGTGAAAATATTTAGTTTTAAAGCCAAAGCCATGATCAATTTCAATATTTTTTCCGGCACCGGTAAAGCGGGTTGATACTTTTGTCACTTTGCCTGCTCCGGTAGCGTAGACGGGAGTTCCTACCCGGGCACCAAAGTCTATACCGGTATGCATCCTTCTTATTTTATGTATCGGATGAAAGCGCAATCCAAAACCAGAAGATAAGTATGACTGTTTTAGCGAAATAGGGGTAATAGCTGGAATGGATGCCAGCATTAAATGTTGTCTTTTAGCCAGACTCAAAAGCTCATCATATGACTTAGTCTGAATGTACATTTGCCGCTTGAGCTGATCGAACCGAGTCAGTGTTCTAAGCAGAAAATTTCCATTCTCTAGTTCTTGTTCTACTAAATCTTGATAGCGACGTGTACCACCGATTCCAGCGTTTCGGATAGAGGATGCAATAGGCTCTTGCTCAAAAATAGTGCGATACACTTTATCATCTCGGTTCTGCAATTTTGCCAACACTTGGCCTACCTGCCCCATCTCTTTGTCGAGCATCTGCAACCGAAATACCAATCTCTCATTTCCTTTTCGGAGCAGTTTCTCATTCGGTGAATCATAGTACGAAAGATAGATCACCAAAATACAAACCGCACCCGTTAGTACCAATGAACCATATAACAGAATATCCAGTGTAATGCTGGCCGAAGTCCTTTTTATAGGCTCGTATTTGCAAGTCTCTGTATCGTAATGATATTTTACTTTTGACATCTGTTAAGACTGGTTTGAGACAAATAGTTGATCATTCTGTAAAGAGGTTAAAAAAACGTATAATCTGTATTGTAAAAATACTATTTATAGCAGAAAAGTTAAATTGTAGCTTAAGCCAAACAGTACATTGACTAGTTTTTCTTCTTTTACAATTTTCATCCGTAGGCCTCCTTGGCGCATTACAGTTTGGCGAGCGAAGAATGAAAAGTGTAGATCAAAGAGTATAAAAATAGATCGGCTGGAATGCAGTTAAATAGGCGAAAAAGCACTGATGCTAGTACTAAATCATTTTGGATAGAGATAGAAAAGGAGGAAGCTATTGAGCTGTTAATGCTACTGTCGTAATTGGTGTTTTAAGTGTTCAGAACGCCCTTTGTGAAAGATGTTTCGCTTTTGCTGCTTCAATTTACGCAATGCCTTTTGTTCTTCTTCCGGAAGTTCGATAAATTCTTGGCAATCAGTAGTGCAGCAGCCATTGTACTTCTTAGCACAACCTTCACACTGAATGAACAGGAGATGACAGGCTTCATTTCGGCAATTGGTGTGCGTGTCGCAAGGGGCACCACATTGGTGGCAGTGGCTGATAATTTCACTAGAGATTCTCTCCCCTAACCGTTCATCAAATACGAAGTTTTTGCCTTTAAATTTATTAGGTAGTCCCTTTTCTTGTACTTGCCGAGCGTAATTAATAATCCCTCCCTCCAATTGGTATACATTCTCGAAGCCTTTATGCTTGAAGTACGCACTGGCTTTCTCACAACGGATTCCCCCCGTGCAGTACATCACAATATTCTTCTCGCGGTGCTCCTTTAATATATCTTCTACTTTGGGTAGCGATTCTCGGAAAGAATCTACATCAGGCAAAATAGCGTTTTCAAAGTGACCTACTTCGCTTTCGTAGTGATTTCGCATATCTACAACTACGGTGTCAGGGTCATCAGTTAATACGTTAAAATCGTCGGCTTTCAGGTGAATTCCTTTATTGGTTACATCAAACGTAGCATCATTCAGTCCATCAGCCACGATCTTTTTCTTTACCTGAATTTTGAGCTTGTAAAAAGATTTGCTGTTATCATCTACCGCAATATTCAATCGCACATTTTTCAAAAAAGTAATCGTAGCAAGCTGTTCTTGAAATTGCTCAAAACGATCTTTTGGCACATTAATCTGAGCATTGATACCCTCGTTCGCTACATATACACGACCTAGTACGCCTAACTCAGCCCATTGTAAATATAAGTGATCGCGAAAAAGAGTAGGTTTACCAATATGGGCGTATTGATAAAAGGATAACGTGATACGCTCCTCATTACTTTCCCGAATTTGTTGCTTTAGTATTTCTCGATCAACGCGATTATGTAAATGCATAGCTGAATAATAGAAATTCTCGCAAAATTAGTGATTACCGCTGAATTCTACTACTTCTGATCAATGTGGTACTGAACTGGAGCGAATCGTCGTAACAATCTGCTGAAAAAATAAGCGGTTAAGCTTTTCGCCTTCTTTTTGAAGAGTGCCAATATCTACTTTAATACCAGCCTCTCGAATTCTACGGATGCCGCCACCATCTACCAATGGATTAGGGTCAATATTAGATACTACCACTCTTTTTACTTGGTGCTGAATCAGTAGATTGGAACAGGGAGGTGTTTTTCCGTAATGAGAGCAGGGCTCTAGATTAACGTATACAGTACTGCCAATAATATCTTTCTGATTTTGCACCTGATCAACCGCGTTACGTTCAGCGTGAGCTTCGCCGTATTTTTGGTGCCAACCTTCACCAATGATCCGTTCTTCCTTTACAATTACACAACCAACCATTGGATTGGGTTCTACCTTTCCTCGCCCTAATTCAGCTAACTCTAGCACCCGGCGCATATACAACTCATCAGAAGAATTCATGAAATAGTCAATGTTACAGTACTAACACGCAGCGAGTAAGCAAAAGTTTTGAATTGTGAGTCTCATTAGCGGGGCTATTTCTGGTTCGGTTGATTTCTTTTGGGAACAGGATCGTAGCCATGGGTGCCCCAGGGATGACAACGGGAAATTCGCTTAATTCCTAACCAGCTTCCCTTCAAAAAACCCCATTCTTGAATAGCTTCCAACGTATATTGAGAGCAACTTGGGGCATGGCGACAGTTATTGCCCAGCAGCGGAGAGATAGCATACTGGTAAAAACGAATAAGTCCCTTAGCTAGGTAGATGAACATGTATCTGTTAGCGTAACTCCTGAAAAAGCAGACTGGGCTGAATATCTGAGTGATGATACTTTTTACTTTGATATTTTATGTGATCGCCCCGTAGCTCCTGAAAATATATCTGGCAAATCTCTACATCGGGATACACCCGAACTGGTTGCACACAAGCAATTTCTAGTGTCCAGCATCCATTAGAACCAATATTTCCTAACCCTGCGGTGAAATGCACCAATATTCCTAATCTACCGATAGAAGAACGGCCTTCCAACATCGGAACGTGAAAATCCGCCTGGATACGCTCAACCGTTCGCCCCAAATAAAGCCGTCCTGGCTCTAGGATCAAACCATCGTCCGGAATAATAACTTTTTCAACCGGATTATCTGCTTTCATATCCAACAGCCGATCTTGATATACCAGAAGCTCATTATGTAATTTCAGATTATAACTATTCGGATTAAGCTGCTTCCGTGAGAATGGGTCAATATTGATTTCGCTGCCTTGCAACCGCTCAATTTCTTTTCCTGACAGTATCATACGTTTTTTTTCAAAACCTAGCACATCTTCTACTACTTTACCGTAAAAATGAAGCTATTATATCAGCTATGTAAGGTAAATCATTAGTGCGTAGTATTAGAATAACGCAAGGTGTGCAGTATAACGTACAAAAGTTAGATTAGTTTGTAAATGAGTAGGTTGTACTACCGGCTTTTTCGTCTTTCAGTTGCACGCCCAGCTCCTTTAGCTGATCCCGAATCTGATCGGAAGTGGCAAAATCTTTATTAGCTCGGGCTTGATTGCGAATACTGATTAGCAATTCAATTAGCCCTTCTTTTTGCTGAGTGTCATTCGTCGCCTCGGCTTGTAGACCAAGCACTTCCGAAATAAAATCTTGGAAAGTTTTTCTTAAATGCTGAAAAGTCTCCGTCGAAATCGCGGCTAAATCAAGCTTTTGGTGGTTAAAACCGTTGATCTTAGAACTCAAATCGAATAGCACCGCAATAAGCTTAGCCGTATTGAAGTCATCGCTCATTTCCCAGTAGCACTGCTCGCATAACTGATTAATTTCCTTGTTTAGCTTTTCGTCTATAGTCCCAGACTGGTGATTGAGTTTGCCCAATGTTTCCTGGGCGTTTAGTAGGCGGGTAAGCCCTTTCTCAGCTGCTTGTAAGGCTTCATTAGAAAAATCTACCGGACTACGGTAGTGTGCTTGTAAAATAAAGAAGCGAATTGTAGCGGGTGAGTACGCCTGTACTAATAGTGCGTGGTCGCCCGTAAATAGTTGATCCAGCGTAATAAAATTACCCTTCGATTTGCTCATCTTCTGTCCATCAATGGTAATTAAATTATGATGAATCCAATAATTGGCCGGGTGATTATGAAAGGCACCGTAGCTTTGAGCTACTTCCGCCTCGTGGTGGGGAAATTGCAGATCTAGCCCTCCACCATGAATATCGAAGGTTTCGCCTAAGTATTTGGTACTCATAGCGGTGCATTCTAAATGCCAGCCAGGAAATCCTTCGCCCCAGGGTGAATCCCAGCGCATAATATGCTCGGGATTGGCTTTTTTCCATAAAGCAAAGTCGTGCGGGCTGCGCTTTTCATCCAAGCCTTCGGTTTGGCGGCTCCCTGATTGTAAATCCTCTAGCACCTTACCCGATATTTGTCCGTACTCTTGTTCTTGAGCATATTTTCCCAAATCGAAGTAGATAGACCCATTTACTTCGTAGGCGTATCCATGCTTTAGTATGGACTGAATAATTTCTATTTGCTCAATGATATGTCCAGTAGCACTAGGTTCAATGCTAGGTGGTAACACATTTAGTAAACGCAAAGCATCTCGGTACCGATAGGTGTAAAGTTGAACGATCTCCATTGGTTCCAGCTTCTCCAGTCGCGCCTTTTTAGAAACCTTATCTTCTCCGGCACCCGCTACTTCGTCTTCCAAATGCCCCACATCAGTTATGTTGCGCACGTAACGTACCTTATATCCTAAAAAAGCTAAGTACCGAAAAATTACATCAAAGTTTACGGCGGAGCGGGCATGCCCTAGATGCGGGTCACCGTATACCGTAGGCCCACAAAGATACATCCCCACCAGCGGAGGGTTGATTGGTTCAAAGACCTCTTTTTGGCGAGTTAAACTATTGACTACAGATAATGGATATTTTGTGTATAGTGCGTGATCCATAACAGTTAAATATTGAGTGCTAAAGTTAGCAGAATAATGTCAGAAGCGTTCTTTCAGAAGCACCATTTATTCGGTACTAGTGGCAGAATCAAATATTAGTGATTTACGGTCAAAGTCTATTTTACGATAAAAGCAAGCTCTGCGGGTTTGGCCATTATTATTTTTAGTATGGCAAACCCCTTCTCCTTCCAGTACTACCTGATATAACAGTGCGTCCTGATCGCAATCAACCCAAATATCGCTAATGCGTAAGCGATCACCCGATGTCTGCCCTTTCGTCCACATCTCCTGCCGAGAAGTGCTCCAAAAGGTAGCGTAACGAGTTTCAATAGAGCGTTGAAGTGCTGCTTGGTTGGCATAACCCACCATAAGTACTTTTCCACTGGAATGTTCCTGTACTACTACCGGAAGCAACCCGCCTCGCTTCTTAAATTGAAGTGATAGTTTGGTTCCTTCTTCTAAATGATTCATAGAAACAAAATTACGCTTCCTCTCGGCTTTTTACTAAGCCATCGCACCATTCTCCCAATTTCCGCGTAATTATAGTACTTTTGTAGTACTCATCAGAAATTTTGGTCAATATGATGCAAAAATTAGGGACTCTGATTATCTTATTTGGTATTGCTATTCAGGGTTTTAGTCAAGATTACGTCAACGCACAGCAACGCGACTTGATGATGAAGATGGATGAAGGAGTAGCTTTGATGAATCAGGGAGATTACGCTAAAGCAGATACCTACCTTCAACAGGTTCTGATTGATATTGGGGTAGTTCCAGCTGAATTATGCTTTTATTTTGGCAAAAACTCTTATCATCTCGAGAAATACAAACAAAGTATTGATTGGCTTAATAAGTACATTGAAATTAAAGGTACTACCGGGCAATTTTTCGATCAAGCAAAAGAGTATCTGGCTCTTTCGGAAACTGACTATTTGACTGAAAAAGTTGGACCAACTAGACAACCGGTAAAAGAGAACCTAGCTAAACCTCAGCGTATCGATTGCAGTACTACACCTTTTATACTTTGTCCGGTTTGCAAAGGAAGCGGAGTGCTTATTGAACAAGGTACGCTAGGTAATGCTATTTACCGTTCCTGCCCTTACAGTGACGACAGTGGTCGTATGACTTGTGAAGACTATCAGAAATATCTGCAAAGAGATTTAGTGATTAGTCCGTAGTCGAAGTCCACAGCAATTACGTTTCTATTTTCTGTAAACTGTCGACTGTGGACTATGTACTAAAAGCTATTTCACGTATTTTCCTTGGTACTTCTTTGTCTTGGGAGTTATTCGCCTAATATCACGAATACGGGTTTCTGGGGCCGGGTGGGTCGATAGAAATTCCGGGGGGCGTTGTCCGCCACCCTGTTGAGCCATTCGCTGCCAGAAGGGTACCGCTGCTTCAGGATTGTACCCGGCCATTGCCATAAAGTATAACCCTAGCTCATCAGCTTCAGATTCTTGAGTTCGTCCAAAGGGTAGTAGAACGCCATACTGCGCTCCCAAGCCAAAAGCAGTGTTTGCCAACTGACGAGTCGCGGCTGGTTTACTCTGTAAAGCAAC
>NZ_JBARYM010000614.1:0-8388 GCF_049647865.1 Tunicatimonas sp.
GAAAAAGTAAAGGTTTTAGATGTACTTCCATTCATGATAGACTCACGAGTGTACCAGCTTGATGATGACTAGAGATAGTTATTGAAGAAAAATCTAGCCTGCAAATTTTTCAATCCTTATTCGTAGCATCTGAAGTAAAGCAGTGTTTTACTTCGGTACCGACTGGCTCAGTAGAGACGTTACTGATTCACCATTTCGGGCTTTCCGCGAAAGATATGCAATAAGGTTGGGATTAAAGCTAATCCACCGAAAACCGCTACCATTGCTAGTAGGTTCGTAGGCGCGGCAAAGAAGTCACTAGCGGTACAGATACCAAGAATTAGCACCGTTGAAAACGGGAGAGAACAAGCCAGAATATTCATGGCAAAATCCAGATCAAAGGTTGGCTTATCAGCTCGTCCGCTAACCTCTTCCATTCCTCCTACTGCCGACATATGAGCAAACGGCCAGAAGCTACAGGCACTCTGCGGGAAGATGACAACTAATAATGCCATACCGAGACTTTGTACGGGTAATAGCAGCAACAAAACAGCACTGATGAGGAAAGCGATACTTGAACGAAGAAACAGTAGCGAAAAGATGGTGCGAGCCTGACTCCAGTCTAATCGGACGGAAATTCCAATAAATAACAATACTAAAGGGGTCATCATTAGGCTTAGGCGCTGGGCACTCATCTGGAAGAATTCAGGTAACGAACTGAACGAAAAACCAAAAGCCAGCATACTCAGTGCTACCAGTAACACCATATTAATTGGTTCTCTTACTAGCGAGAGCAACATGCCCTTTACTTTAGCACCCACCGGTTGATTTTCCATTTGGTGACGGCTATAGTACCAGCGCATTGCAATAAGGTACAGTAGTATCAGTCCAAAAACTTTATTACCTACATCAGCCAATGCAGCCATAGCCAGTGGTTCTTCGCCAAAATATTCCAGTATAAACGGAAAAGCTGATAGCCCGGGAGCCAGAGAAGGAATAAGCATTTGCATGGTGCGATGACGGGACGAACCAGCTTCTATACTCGGTTGAACCAAGTGCATTTTGCCCGCTAACCAAAACATGGTAAGGTTAAACCCAAGAGCCAGTAGAGGCACAATAGCCATTTCCCAGCTAAATTCAATTTTAAGTAGTGCAATAAAAATCGTAGCCGGAAGCGCGATGCTTAGAATAACAGTTTTTAGTCCGGCCTTCTGGTCTTTTCCTTTAATTTTAGATTGAAGCGAATAGCCCAGCAGAATCAGAACGACGAGTGATATGGTCTTTACAACAGCAGGATTCATAGACAGACATAGTAATAGCGGGAAACCTTTTTTAGCAGGTTTCTAAGTAGTTAATAAAACAGCTTGGGGAATGATGATTAATGACTAATGAATGATGAATAATCGTCATTCATTAGTCATTATTAGAATGGTTTATTTGCCTCCGGCCTGTACGGTTCCTTTATCGTGAACCTGGGCCAATGCCGAAGTAAATTGCTTCACTTCTTCCATTGTTCCCATACTCACGCGACAGTGGGGCTTATCAAAGATATTGTAGGTACGAATACCAATTCCTTTGTCCACCATTGCCATCATAAACTTCTCCGTAGGCATATCAATGGGGAACAAAATAAAGCTAGTGTACGACGGATACGGCTCAAAGCCTTGACTTTTCAGCTCGCCCATCACGTACTCACGGCACTCCTGGTTTAGCGTCATTGTCTTTTCCTGGAATTCAGTGTCAGCCATGCTAGCCATCGCCCCTTCCATAGAAGTTACGCTAATCCCCATTTCGGTACGGACCATATCTTTAATGGATTGTACTCGCTCGGGTTGCGCTACCATATAGCCAATTCGTAAACCCGCCATGCCATGTAGCTTGGAGAACGTACGGGCAATAATTACGTCTTTGCCTTCCTTAACCAAGCCAACCGCTGAAGTTATTTTAGGGTCCATCGCAAGCTCAATGTAAGCCTCATCAATAAAGATCGGAACCTTTTCAGCCACCTTACGGCTAAACGCCATAATATCTTCGGAAGGAGTAATGGTACCTGTTGGGTTATTTGGATTACAGATGTACACTAATTTAGATTCACTGTCCACCGCAGCGGCCATTGCATCAAGATCGTGAGCGAAGTCAGCTTTAAGTGGAATGTTTTTCCAAGTTGCGCCTACCGCCATTGAGGTCTTCACCAGTGACATATACGCCGGATCAGCCGAAATAACGTTACCCCCGTTCATACACTGCACTACGGCAGTTTTTTCCAGTATGTCAGTTGAGCCGGGTGCTAACAGAATATTCTCAGGTTTAACCCCTTCTTTTTCCGCTAACATCTCCTCCATTTTACGAGAGCTGCTGTATACGTAGCGGTTACCTTTGCTAGCACTTTCCGCAATCGCTTGAATTGCTTTGGGAGATGGCCCGTAGGGATTCTCGTTGGCTAGTAATCGCACCTTGATTTTAGAAAAATCGGGCGGAGCGATGTGGTACTCGGAAAGGTTATAAGCCCCTTGGTAGGGGGTCATCCCGAAGGCGGGTCGAGCCTGCACTTTGGGGAGTAGCGCGGGGGCGCTTACTAGCCCACCAGCAAATAGAGCTCCTTGTTTTAACCAATTTCTACGAGATGTCGTCAAATTATTACTCATTGTTAAGGTATTATAATTTTATGTTAGTCAAAAATAAGCATTCAAGCCCTAAATCAAAATTTTATTAGCCTTTAAAGCGAAAATGCTTACTACAAATTTTGCAATTAAGGTAAATTCTTTACTGAAAACGAAATCGCACCCCTTTATACTCACCTGTCCAAGCCAAATCGCTAGCACTTTGAACAACAATTGAACCCTCGGTATCGGTTGTGAAAGTACCAATGGATGTGCTACCGGAAAAAACCTCAATACTTAGGTTAGATATAGGCATAGAATCAATCCCAACATTCTGATCGAGAATTCCGGTTTTGTCTAATTCATAGAAGGTAGCTTGAATTTCGTCGGTTCCAACCGGATCGGTCACCAGTAATACAGGTGAGGCTACACGATCGAGCACTAGATCGGTTTCATCCTGGCAACTACTTAGCACTAGTAAAGTAGCTACCGATAGTAATGTAAGTTGAAATATGTTTTTCATAATTATTTTATTTTCATCATTAGAAAACCAGGTGAGAAGTTACCTCACCCGGTTTATTACTTATTATTCTACCCACCAAAGCGGGGTTTTCATATCGTCAGTACCGCCTAGTAAACTTTGGGCCGCTTCAACATTGGCCCCATTTAACGAGTACTCTGTACCGGGATATTCCAGACGAGTGGGTAGCACTCCGTCATTTTCAAATTGAGCGCGGGAATCAGCAGCAGGCATTACCGGAAAGCCGGTTCGGCGGTACTCGGTCCAGGCTTCTATACCCTGGCCAAATAAGGCGATCCACTTCTGAGTCATGATATTTTCTTTATTGGCAGCACCTGCCGTTCCAATATACCCATCAGGTACTGACAAACCGTACTGATCGAAGGCCGCTTCAATCCCTGCCTCGTAATAGGCCTGAGCATCTCCGCCGATATCGCCCTCCAATGCTGCTTCCGCCTTGACAAATAGCAGTTCAGCATAGCTCATGAGCACCGCGGGAGCGGTAGTGGTAGCAAATACATCCTGGTTAATTACCGCACTTACGCCGTTAAACGTGGTAGCAATCTCTCCGGGAAGTCCACTGGGGTGCCCGGTAATTATACCGTCAACTGCATCAATACCGGGGGAGGCGTACACTTCTAAGCGAGGATCATTCATCGCTTTTAGCTTATCTACCAGCGTACTGTTAATGTTCCAGTCGGTACGGCCCTGCTGCACCAAGATGTCGTTCCAAGGATTGTTGGTGGGTACGATGCCATACTCCAGTTGAGCAATTTCGTCGTTGCTCTCAATCATCGGATACGTAGCCGGGTCGCTGATCATCGCCTGCATTTCGGCAGCCGAGGAACTTACAATATGTGCTTGACGATTCAGTAGTTTGAAGCGAAGTGAGTTGAAAAACTTTTTCCACATTAAAACGTCACCACCGAACATAATATCACCCAGAACCCGGGGACCATCAGGATTGAGTAACATATTAGCCTGATCAAGGTCAGCGATAATACCAGCATAAACTGCTTCCTGCGAGTCGTATTCAGGTGAGTAGATTGGCTCCTCAGAAGTTCCGGCAACTGCTTGAGAGTATGGGATCGGTCCCCATACATCGGTTAGCAGTGAGAATCCCCACGCTTTCATTCCCAATCCAATAGCTTCGTAGTTAGGATTAGCGAACTCCGTTTCGGGAGCGGCTAGGGTTTGCACCTTATGAAAGTTGATCATCGCATCGGTGTAGAATACTTCCCAGTTGGTAATATTCACCGAGGGCTGCACATTGTAGTTATCCCCTTCGTTTTCGTAAATGTTACGGGTCAGGTAGCCAATCCACGACATTGCGTGGTCGAAGTTCAGCCGCTGGTTACGTACTTTGTTGCCCCAGTAGTTATCTACCGCTGTCTGAATAGCCTGGGGAAGAATATACTGAGGCGAAACGCTGACTGGCGCATTCGGATTGGTGTTAACCTCCTCAAAATCTTCGTTGCAAGCGGTAGAGGCTAATAGGAGCGTTCCGGCCAGCATCAGTGTTTTTATATTGAATATTGAATATCTCATGATTATTAAAATTTCAGGTTTACGTTGAAGCCGATGGAACGAGTACTAGGCAATTGACCGTAATTATACCCTAGGTCAGCACTACTGATTTCGGGATCCATATGGCGATTGTTACTGTGTAGAATCGCCAGGTTACGACCAATGACGGACAGGCGAGCCGATTGGAAGAATAGGTTATCGAACCACTTGGAAGGCAGTTGGTAAGAAACTGAGGCTTCTCTCAGCTTAACGTAGCTACCATTAAACACGGCGGCTTCGTGGTACTGTCGGCCACTGTGGTAGCGCATAAACGTTCGGGTAGAAACCACCACGTCGTTCGGCACAAACTGAGGATCACCGTCGGTTCCAATGTTCATCACCCCTTGACCAATAGTTCCTTCCTCCCGGCCAATCTCGCTTTCTTCGGTTACTCCGTTCTGACGCATCAAACTGGAACCCATATCGTAAATATCGCCCCCCTGCTTAATATCAATTAGGGCACTTACCGATAAGCCCTTGTAGCTTAGCGTATTCTGAATACCACCAATCCAGTCGGGCTGAATATTTCCTATCACGTGCTGACCAGGTAATGTTGTAGGAAAACCGTTTTCAAAAATAATTTCACCTGCATCGGTGCGAGCAAACTTGCGACCGTAAAGATTTCCGTACGCTTCGCCCACTCGGGCCTCCAACGAAGCTCCTCGGATACTCCATAAAGTCAGTGATTCTAAGCCATCAGCTAGTTCAAGAACTTCGTTACGGTTACGGGCAAAGTTGATACTAGCATCCCATGACAAACCACTAGGTAATTGAAAGATCGTTCCGGATAAAACAACTTCTAACCCTCTATTGACAATTTCACCGGCGTTCAGTACCCGGCTGGTGTAGCCCGAAGCTCGTGAAATATCTACTGCTAAGATTTGGTCGCGAGTAGATTGATTATAATATGTCACATCTAAACCAAGGCGGCCATTTAGGAATCGTAGATCAGCTCCCAACTCAATTCCGGTGGTAATTTCCGGGCGTAAAGTGGAATTGGCAATTTCGTTGTTTTCAGCAAATTTGGGAGTATTGCCATCCCATAGTCCTTCCGGTTCAAAGACCTGCTGAAGCATGTACGGGTCAGCATCGTTACCTACCTCGGCCCAACTAGCGCGTAGTTTAGCAAAAGATAAGAAGTCGCTCTGGACATCCAGCATATCGGTTACTACTGCACTTAACGATACGGATGGGTAGAAGAAAGAATTGTTTTCGGAAGGCAAAGTTCTCGACCAGTCGTTACGGGCCGTCAAGTCTAAGAAAAGAAAGTTCTTATAACCAAACTGAGTAGCCGCAAACAAGCTATTTACCACCGACTCTTCGGTACGGCTTTCGTTAAGGTTCGGGCTAGCACTGTTACCTAAGTTATATACTCCATCTACCGTTAAATCATTCACTTGGGCAAAAACCCGGTCGTATTGGTTGGTACGACGAACTCCCCCAAACTGTCCCGTTACGGAAAAGTCGCCGAAGGTTTTGTCTAGCGACAGAATCATATCGGTATTGGTTTCCTGCCGAGAAAGTCGCTCCTCAGCGTAACGCCCGGCTCGGAAGGCAAAGCGAGTTCGTGCGTAGCGCTGTACATCTACTCGCCGGTCGCTCCAAACGTCCGTTCCCGAACGCACCATCAAGTTCAGCCAATCATTAAATTCGTAGTTCAGGCTAATGTTACCCAGAAAGCGATCTTTCTCATTAGGGTTCACCATTGTCTGCTGCCAGAAGTATGGATTGGTAAAGTACAGATGCTGCCAGTTAGGTGGCTCATCGTTTCCTTCAGGTTGTATATGTACCCCTTCGTAACCTCGGTAGTTCTCCAGTCGGTTAAAGTCTACCTGACGATGATGCCAAATGAAATAGGTAGCACTTAGAAAGTTCCTGTTTTCGGCGCCCGACTTAATGTACTCACCCATGGCGGTCACCTTCAATTTATCGGTAAAGTTGTATTGAGAGTTGAGTCGAAAGTTGTTACGGTAATAATCCGTATTATGGGCAATTCCGGTTTGGTCAATTCGTCCGATAGACAGACGGAAAGAACCATTTTCGTTGCTGGCACTGAGGGCTACGTTAGCATTCGTGGTTTGTCCGGTTTCCCACCATTGGTCCCAATTGTCGGGATTAGGCACAAACGGAGCAGTTTCGGTACCCGTATACCACTGGCGAATCTCGCGGCCATCCATGGGGGAACCCCAGCTTTCATCAGTACCCATTGTTCCTTTAAAACCATCCACTGTTCCACTCCAACCGTCGGCATACCAAGAATTACCTGATCCACCGCCATAGGTATTCTGAAAGCGAGGCTCTACCAGCGGACGATCAAAAGTGGTGCTAACGTTTACGTCCACTCCTAATCCTTTCGTTCCCTTTCCGGACTTGGTAGTTATCAGAATAACTCCATTGGCGGCGCGGGAACCATAAAGAGCGGCCGCATTAGGCCCCTTCAGCACACTCATTTCAGCAATATTATTAGGATCAATCTCGGAGATTCCCCCGCCGTAGCGTTGATTATCTTCTCGTTCGCCACCGGTAGCATTAGAGGTTTGCTGCATCGGAACCCCGTCAATCACCACTAATGGTTGGTTATTTCCTCCTACCGACGAAAATCCCCTAATGACAAACTCGGGTGAGCCGCCGGGGGAACTGTTAGTGGAAACTTGCAAACCAGCTACTCGGCCCGAAAGATTGTTAACCACACTTTGGTTGGGGACTTGGGCTAACTGCTCACCCCCCACTTCTTGCACTGAATAACCTAATGCTTTCTTTTCCCGCTCGAGGCCAAAAGCGGTAACAACCACTTCAGAAAGTTGCTCTATATTAGTAGTCATACCTACATTGATGGTTGATTGATTACCAATCTTAACTTCTTTAGTTTCTAACCCGATAAAGGAGAAAACCAGTGTTTTGGCTTTAGAACTAATAGCTAGTGAGTAGTTTCCGTCAACATCAGTAATTGTTCCGTTAGAAGTTCCTTTCACTATAACGTTGACCCCGGGCAACCCGCCTTGATCTTCCGCTGAAGCAACTTTTCCGTTGAGCGTTCGGTCTGGCGAGACCCGGTCTTGTGCCCATGCATGGGTCGATAGTAAAAGTGCCATTATACCCCAACCAACTCCAATATGAAATCGGAAAGGATAGCCAACAATAGTTGTAAAATTAATCCTCATAGTTTAGCAATTTGTAGTGAGTAATTCGTTTATAGATAGAAAGAGAATTGAATATAAATCAGAATATTATATTGAAGTAATACAAAATAACAATAGAAGTTTGTTATTGAAAACTCTTTTGCCAAATCTATGCGATTAAATAGCTAATGTCAAAACTAAATTTTGATTAGTGCGTTACACACCAAACGAAAAAACTTTTTATATGATAATTACCGAATATTAACACTACACTACTAAGTATTATAGAGGATTTATAAAAATTCACATTTATTTTTGAAAATTCTTTAACAAAAAAAATTTCGCTTTTCGGTAAATATTTTTTAAGAATTAAGTTTCCGCTGTCAAAAGCCGTATCAAGGAAAGAGGAATATGCGGAAAGAAAGAAAAGTAAAGATGGTAGCTACGTTTTCTAGATAAATATTCTTCGGTGGGTTGAAGCCTATATTTACTTCTAAAAGAATTTACCGATTAATATTGTGAGTAGTATAACAATAAACAGCGCGGGTAACATGTTCGTAATACGAATTGATTTTATTTCCAGCAGATTAATACCTAACCCTAT
>NZ_JBARYM010000615.1:0-17109 GCF_049647865.1 Tunicatimonas sp.
AATAAAATCCCTACATACTTTAAGCCTCCCCAATTGCTCCACCAAAGTTAATCGGAAACTTCGGTGTTTCATCAGATTGCTTAATAGGACCAAAGGCTGCTTCAAATTTTTCGATATTATCTTGCAAAGCAAATAGCAATCGCTTGGCATGATCGGGGGTAATAATGATCCGAGATTTCACCTTTGCTTTGGGTGCTCCTGGCATCAAACGAATGAAATCAATGACAAACTCGCTATTGGAGTGAGCAATCGTAGCTAGATTAGCGTACTGTCCTTCGGCAATTTCTTCCGAAAGTTCAATGCTAATCTGGTTCCGCCGTTGCTGTTCTTCCTTTTCTTCTTCAGCCATTATCAGTTGGTTTCTACCGTGCTACTTTCACTTTCCTCTACCACTCGGTTTCCACGAGAAGCTCGTAGTGCTTCGTACTCTTCCTTAGAACCAACAATGATATTTTTGTACTCCCGCATACCGGTTCCAGCCGGAATTAGGTGACCAACGATTACATTCTCTTTTAGCCCATTTAGATGATCGGATTTTCCGCGAATAGAAGCTTCACTTAGCACTTTCGTTGTTTCCTGGAAGGAGGCTGCTGAAATAAAGCTTTCAGTACCTAACGACGCTTGAGTAATTCCTTGTAGGGTAGGCTTAGCCACTGCTGGTTGAGCATCTCGCACCTGCACAATCGTTTTGTCCTGACGTTTCAGAGAAGAGTTTTCATCACGAAGCTGGCGCGAAGAGATAATCATTCCTTGTTTGAAATTAGTAGAATCCCCTATTTCAACTACTAGCTTCTTGTCTAGGATAGCATCATTTTCTTCTCGAAATGAGAACTTATCAACTACCTGTCGCTTCAAGAAACTGGTGTCCCCTTCGTTCTCAATCTCCACTTTCTGCATCATTTGGCTTACAATTACCTCAATATGCTTATCATTAATTTTCACCCCTTGCAGACGGTATACTTCCTGAATTTCATTCACCAAATACTCCTGTACCGCTGTTGGTCCTTTAATCGCTAAAATATCTGCGGGAGTGATGGCTCCATCAGATAACGGCATACCAGCCCGAACGAAGTCATTATCTTGTACAAGAATATGCTTGGATAGAGGTACTAGGTATCGTTTCTTAACACCATCTCTCGACTCAATAAAGATTTCTCGATTACCTCGTTTAATTCCACCGTAGGTAACTGCTCCGTTAATCTCGCTTACTACCGCTGGGTTAGACGGATTACGCGCCTCGAACAGCTCAGTTACTCGAGGTAAACCACCTGTAATATCCCGTGACTTACTCATCATACGAGGAATTTTTGCAATTACTTGTCCGGATCGTACTTTGTCATCAATATCAACAGCCAAGTGTGCTCCTACTGGAATATTGTAAGCTTTTCGCTCATAATCCTTGCTAGAAGGTTCAATAACAATCGCTGGATTTTTGGTTTTATCCCGCGTTTCAGTGATCACTTTCTCGCGGTGACCAGTTTGTTCATCGTACTCCTCCTTGTAAGTAATGCCCTGCTCAATATACTCGAAATCCACTTTTCCTTTGAACTCCGATAAAATCACTGCATTATAAGGGTCCCAATAGCAAAGCTCATCTCCTTTTTTCACCACATCGCCTTCTTTTATTCGAAGGAAGGAGCCATACGGTGCATTATAAGTTGAGAATACCTTACCCGTTTTTTCGTCTACAATTTTTATCTCACCCGAACGCCCCATTACTACTGTTTTAGGTTCGCCCTCATCGTCAGTAGTTTCTAATGAGCGTAGCTCTTCAAATTCTACCTTACCAGAAAATTTCGCTTTTATAGTAGCTTCTACCGCAATGTTAGAAGCAGTACCCCCCACGTGGAAAGTACGAAGCGTTAACTGAGTTCCGGGTTCTCCGATAGACTGAGCAGCAATAACCCCTACTGACTCTCCGTCTTGCACAATGTATCCGGTTGATAAGTTTCTACCGTAGCACTTAGAGCAAATTCCTGTTTTGGTCTCACAAGTTAGCGGTGAACGAATTTCCATTTCTTCAATACCACTTTCATCTATGAGAACAGCTAGTTCTTCTGTAATTTCTGTTCCTGACTCGATAATGAGCTCGTCAGAAATTGGATTAAATAGATCGTGTACGGATACTCGGCCTAAAATACGCTCCGATAGTGGCTCTACTACTTCTTCATTGTCTTTGAGAGAAGCCACTAGCAGCCCACGTACCGTACCGCAATCTTCTTCACGAATTACTACGTCTTGAGCTACGTCTACTAAGCGACGAGTTAGATAACCCGCATCCGCTGTTTTCAGTGCCGTATCAGCCAGACCTTTCCGCGCTCCGTGGGTAGAGATGAAGTACTCAATTACATCGAGCCCTTCTTTAAAGTTAGAAAGAATCGGGTTTTCAATAATTTCTCCTACTGATCCTTGCAGGTTTTTCTGCGGCTTAGCCATTAGCCCCCGCATACCCCCTAATTGGCGAATCTGCTCTCGGGAACCTCGGGCACCAGAGTGCATCATCATATAAATAGAGTTAAACCCTTGTTGGTCATCTTCCATTTTCTTCATCAAGGCATTAGTCAGGCGAGAATTCACTCGAGTCCAAACGTCAATTACTTGGTTGTAACGCTCATTATCGGTAATAAGCCCCATGAAGTAATTGTTCCGCACTGAATCTACCTCTTCTTTGGCTTCCTCAATAAGTCCTAACTTGTCGTTAGGCACAATGATATCATCTAGCCCAATGGATAATCCACCTTTGTAGGCCATCTGGAAACCAAGTTCTTTAATATCATCTAAGAATTTGGCAGTACGAGCTACCCCGGCGATCTTATAAACCGTTGCAATGATTTGCTGTAGCTTTTTCTTAGTAAGCAGCTCGTCTACGTACCCTACTTCTTCGGGTACTAATTCATTAAAAACTACTCTTCCGGCGACAGTTTCAACGATCTTATCTTCTAGTTCGCCTTCCTCATTCCGAACTTTCGCTCGCACTTTAATATGGGCGTGTTTAGAGATGCGACCTTCGTTCATCGCAACAATCACTTCCTCGGCACTGTAGAAAGAAAGCCCTTCTCCAGCAATGGGCACTGCTTTTGAATGTTTACGTCCTTTAGTCACGTAATACAATCCTAATACCATATCTTGAGAAGGGACGGTAATCGGAGCACCATTAGCCGGATTTAAAATATTATGGCTCGATAGCATCAGCATAGAAGCCTCTAATACAGCTTCGTGTCCTAGAGGAACGTGTACCGCCATCTGGTCACCATCAAAATCTGCGTTGAAAGCAGTACATACCAACGGGTGAAGCTGAATCGCTTTACCTTCAATCAATTTAGGTTGGAATGCCTGAATACCCAAACGGTGCAAAGTAGGAGCCCGGTTAAGCAGTACTGGATGCCCTTTCAATACATTTTCCAAAATATCCCAAACCACTGGATCTTTACGATCCACAATTTTCTTCGCTGATTTTACCGTTTTTACGATTCCTCGCTCAATCAGTTTACGAATAATAAATGGCTTAAATAACTCGGCCGCCATATCTTTCGGCAAACCACATTCGTGCATTTTCAGCTCTGGCCCTACTACAATTACCGAACGACCAGAATAGTCAACTCGCTTACCAAGTAGGTTCTGGCGAAAACGTCCTTGCTTTCCTTTGAGCATGTCGCTAAGTGACTTCAACGCCCGATTTCCATCGGAACGTACTGCGTTCACCTTCCGAGAGTTATCAAAGAGCGAGTCAACTGCCTCTTGTAGCATTCGCTTCTCGTTCCGAAGAATTACTTCCGGTGCTTTAATATCTATTAGTCGCTTCAGGCGATTGTTTCGAATGATTACCCGGCGGTAAAGATCGTTCAAATCGGATGTGGCGAATCGCCCACCATCTAGTGGAACTAACGGACGCAACTCCGGTGGAATTACCGGTACCATCTTAATAACCATCCATTCCGGACGGTTTTCGATACGATTGCGAGCGTCAAGGAAAGCAGTTACTACTTTCAAGCGCTTTAGTGCTTCTGCTTTTCTCTGCTGCGATGTATCAGTATTGGCCTGATGGCGCAGGGCATACTCTAGCTCCTGTAGTTTCAGTTGAGCTAACAGCATCTCCAGCGCTTCCGCTCCCATCTTAGCAATAAACTTGTTCGGGTCATTGTCGTCCAATCGTTGATTATCGGCTGGAAGCTTATCAATAATATCTAGGTATTCATCTTCAGTCAGATAATCCAGATAGCTAATGCCATCTTCAGCTTTTACACCCGCTTGAATAACTACATATCGCTCATAATAGATAATCTGATCAAGCTTTTTTGTAGAAAGACCGAGCAGATACCCAATTTTATTAGGTAACGAACGGAAGTACCAGATATGGGCTACTGGCACAACTAACTCAATATGACCCATTCGCTCCCGTCGCACTTTCTTCTCGGTTACTTCTACTCCACAACGGTCGCAGATAATACCTTTGTATCGAATACGCTTATATTTCCCGCAATGACATTCCCAATCCTTTACCGGGCCGAAAATACGCTCGCAAAACAAGCCGCCCATTTCGGGCTTATACGTCCGGTAATTGATGGTCTCGGGTTGCGTAACTTCTCCGTGCGAGCTTTCTAAAATAGACTCGGGAGAAGCAAGACTGATTGTTACCTTCGAGAAATCGTTGGTAAACTTTTTATTTTTTTTGAATGCCATACTTATATCAATTGAAAATTGAAAATGGATAATGCAAAATAGGCGCCCACCGTAATGGGCGCTCGTAATTTTAGTCCAATGTAATTTCCAGGGCTAAACCACGTAGCTCATGAACGAGTACGTTGAATGACTCCGGAATATTTGGCCGAGGCAGGTTCTCACCCTTCACAATCGCTTCGTAAGCTTTAGCTCGCCCAACAACATCGTCCGACTTTACAGTCAGAATCTCTTGTAGAACATTGGCTGCTCCGAAAGCTTCCAGTGCCCACACTTCCATCTCACCAAAACGCTGTCCACCGAACTGAGCTTTACCGCCCAGTGGTTGCTGCGTAATGAGTGAGTAGGGTCCAATAGAACGCGCGTGCATCTTGTCATCAACTAGGTGTCCCAGTTTCAACATGTAGATTACACCCACTGTTACCTTCTGATCGAACCGCACTCCGGATAATCCATCGTACAAGTAAGTTCGTCCGTAGTCCGGTAGCTTCGCAGCTTTTAACTCTTTGATAACATCATCCATGGTAGCTCCGTCAAAAATTGGCGTAGCGTAACGTTTATGAAGTTTCAATCCAGCCCAACCCAGTACGGTTTCGTAGATTTGACCGATGTTCATTCGTGAAGGTACGCCCAGCGGATTCAATACGATATCCACTGGTGTGCCATCGGCTTGAAATGGCATATCCTCTTCCCGTACAATCTTAGCTACTACCCCCTTATTTCCATGGCGACCGGCCATCTTATCTCCTACCTTAAGCTTACGTTTTTTGGCTACGTACACCTTAGCTAACTGAACAATACCCGCAGGAAGTTCATCCCCGACTTCTAAAGTGAAGCGCTCTCGCTTGAAACGAGCCGTTACTTCATTACGGCGAATGTTGTAGTTTTTAACTAGCTCACTCACCATATGGTCAATACGCTCATCGCCAGTCCAATCGTCAACAATAATATCAGCAATTAGATTGGCTTCTTCGGGTATGCTGTAGGAACTTTCGTCGCGATAGATATTTTTGTCAGGAAATAGGTTATTCTCGATGTTCTGACGATTAAACTTTACACCCTTCGCCATGATTTCATCACCAAACTTATGCTTGATGCCTTGAGAGTTCTTGCCGTTTAGCACAGAAACCATCTTATCGATCACTTCGCTTCGTACTGCCAGAATATCATTCTTAAAGCGAGATTTCAATGTTTCTACCTCCTTACGCGCTTTTGCTCTCAGATCCTTATCTTTCTTAGGACGAGAGAAAAGTTTGGTATCAATGACAGTTCCTCGTAGCGAAGGGGACGCCCGTAATGATGCATCTTTCACATCTCCGGCTTTATCTCCGAAAATTGCCCGAAGTAACTTTTCTTCCGGAGTTGGATCAGTTTCTCCTTTCGGAGTAATCTTACCAATTAGAATATCACCTTCTTTTACTGCCGCACCCATTCGGATAATACCGTTTTCATCTAGGTCCTTAACGGCATCTTCGCTCACATTAGGAATCTCCGAAGTTAGTTCCTCTTCACCTCGCTTGGTATCCCGCACTTCCAGTTCAAACTCTTCAATATGTACGGAGGTAAATACATCATCGCGCACTACTCTTTCCGAGATTACAATTGCATCCTCAAAGTTGTACCCCTGCCAAGGCATAAAGGCTACCAGTAAGTTTCTACCTAACGCTAATTCTCCATTCTCAGTAGCAAAACCTTCGCAAAGAACCTGACCTTGAGTTACTCGCTCACCTTTCAATACAATAGGCTTAAGATTTACACAAGTATCTTGATTAGTACGACGAAACTTAATTAGCTCGTAAGTTTTTAGGTCATCACCAAAGTTAACCAATCGCTCATCGTCGGTTAGGTCGTATTTAACGGTAATTTTCTTAGAGTCAACGTAGTGAATTACGCCATCACCCTCCGCTACAATCAGCGAGCGAGAATCTTGCGCTACCCGGCCTTCTAATCCAGTTCCTACAATAGGTGCCTGAGGCTTGAGAAGCGGCACTGCTTGCCGCTGCATGTTCGATCCCATTAAAGCCCGGTTAGCATCATCATGCTCTAGAAACGGAATAAGCGAGGCGGCTACCGATACAATTTGGTTCGGTGCAATATCCATATAGGTAAGGTCATCAGGACCTACTACCGGAAAGTCTCCTTCGTAACGAGCCTTTACCGTTTCATTTACAAATTTCCCATTGTCTCCGATAGGGGCATTTGCCTGCGCAATGTTATGCGTATCTTCTTCCTCAGCAGTTAAATATACTACATCTTTAGTAACAACTCCATCGTTCACTTTGCGGTACGGGGTTTCAATAAAGCCCATTGTATTCACTTTGGCGTGAACACAGAGTGAAGAGATCAATCCGATATTCGGTCCTTCCGGGGTTTAAATTGTACATAAGCGACCGTAGTGAGTGTAATGCACATCGCGCACCTCAAAACCAGCTCGCTCTCGGGACAGACCACCTGGCCCTAAGGCCGACATTCTTCGCTTATGAGTAACTTCCGCCAGTGGATTGGTTTGATCCATAAACTGGGAAAGCTGATTTGTTCCGAAGAAAGAATTAATCACCGAAGAAAGTGTTCGGGCATTGATTAGATCAACGGGTTTGAAATCCTCATTGTCCCGCACGTTCATTCGTTCTTTGATAGTTCGAGCCATCCGAGCCAAACCTACGCCAAACTGGCTGTAGAGTTGCTCCCCAACAGTTCGTACTCGTCGGTTACTCAGGTGGTCAATATCATCAACAACCGCCTTAGAGTTAATTAATCCGATCAGGTACTTTACAATCTTGATAATATCTTCTTTGGTCAGTACGCGAATATCGGACTCAATCTGCAAATCAAGTTTTTTGTTAATTCGGTAGCGACCTACTTCACCCAGATCGTAACGCTTGTCGCTGAAGAATAGACTTTGGATAATGTCCCGAGCAGTTTGTTCATCGGGTGCTTCAGTATTACGAAGCTGACGATAGATTTGCTCAACGGCTTCCTTCTCGGAGTTGGAGGGATCTTTCTGAAGCGTATTATAGATGATTGAGTAATCCGTCACATTTACATCTTCCCGGTGTAAAATAATCGAGTCGGTACCCGATTCAAGAACGGTATTAATATCTTCTTCCTGGAGTATTGAGTCTCGCTCCAATAACACTTCATTTCGGTCGATAGAAACTACTTCTCCGGTGTCTTCATCCACGAAGTCTTCCGTCCAAGTACGCAGCACTCTTGCGGCAAGTTTTCTTCCTTCGTACTGCTTAAGGTTCTTCTCATTAGCTTCAACTTCTTCAGAAAGCTCAAATAGGTTGAGAATGTCTTTATCTAAGCCGTAGCCGATTGACCGCAACAACGTTGTAACTGGGAACTTCTTCTTTCGGTCGATATACGCATACATAACGTTGTTTACGTCCGTAGCAAACTCAATCCACGAGCCTTTAAACGGAATAATTCGCGCTGAGTACAGCTTGGTGCCGTTAGTATGCTTGCTTTGCGCGAAGAATACGCCCGGAGACCGGTGCAGTTGCGATACAATAACACGTTCAGCTCCATTAATAATAAAGGAACCTTTAGTAGTCATGTACGGGATATTCCCCAGAAAAACCTCTTGCTCAATTGTTTCAAAGTCTTCATTATCTTCATCGTTACACGATAAACGCAACTTTGCCTTGAGTGGAACTGAGTAGGTTAATCCTCGGTCTATGGACTCATCAACCGAATATTTCGGTGGATCAATTACGTAGTCAATAAACTCAAGAACGAAATTCTCTCGGGAATCAGTGATCGGAAAGTTTTCCGAAAATACTTTATATAGTCCTTCATTTCTCCGTTGCTCAGCAGGAGTATCAATCTGTAGGAAATCCTGAAAAGATTGTAACTGAACATTAAGAAAATCGGGGTAATCTAATACCTTTCCAATAGAAGCAAAGCTAATACGGTCAGGGAGCCCAGCAGTCAGACTGGCTTTATTTTTAGAATTTTTTACGTTAGCCAAAACACTTCAATTTTTTGGGTGATAAGAATATTCAGAATATTATTCTGGTGGTAGTTAAGAAGTAAAGCCGGTAAAAAGCCCACAAACGGGAAAAGACCTGACTAGCGAGCCAGGCCTGTGATGCTAAAAATGAAATATGGTCGTGGTATATTGCTAATTACTTAATTTCTACTTCAGCACCGGCTTCTTCTAATTGCTTTTTCAAGCCTTCAGCTTCGTCTTTAGGTAACCCTTGTTTTACTTCGGTAGGAGCGCCATCTACTAATGCTTTAGCTTCTTTCAATCCTAATCCAGTAAGTTCTTTCACAAGTTTCACTACTGCTAGTTTAGATCCACCTGGAGCTTTAAGAATTACATCAAACTCAGTTTGTTCCTCAGCTCCGCCGCCTTCTCCGCCACCACCAGCGGGTGCTGCGGCAACAGCTGCGGCAGCAGCCGGCTCAATACCATATTCTTCTTTCAGAATGTTCGCCAACTCGTTTACTTCTTTCACTGATAGGTTAACCAGTTGTTCTGCGAAGTCTTTCAGATCTGCCATTTTAATTCGAGATTAATTAGTACGTATTGTTTAATTGATTTTATTTTTCTATGACTCTTCTCGCTCCGATAAGGTTTTAACAATGCCTGCCAATTTGCTTTTGCCACTCTGAAGGGCAGAAATAACATTTTTAGCAGGAGATTGCAGTAACGTGATTACCTCACCCAAAAGTTCCTCTTTAGACTTCAGCGAACTGAGCATATCTAAGTGCTCGCCACCGATGAATAAGTCCGAATCAATGGAAGCGGCTTTCATTGCTGGCTTTTCAGCATCAGCTATACCTTTTTTTCGGTATTCTTTAATAATTTTTGCTGGAGCATTACTTGTATCAGTCGAAAACATAATACCCGAAGTCCCTTTCAGGGCATCATTAAAAGATTCATAATCGGTATCAAGTTGCTCTAGTGCTTTCCGGATCAGGGTGTTTTTGTAGATCTTATATTCAACTCCCCGCTGAAAGCACATTGCCCGGAATTCGTTAATCTCCTTAACCGATAAACCGCCAGTATCGGCTACGTAAAAGTAGCTGGTGTTGCGTAGCTTTTCGGCAAGGTCATCAATCAGGGTTCCTTTTTCTTCTCTAGTCATAACAGTTATATACCTGGAACGGTGTTTTTATCTATCGGCACTCCTTTGCTCATAGTGCTCGATAATGAAATGCTTTTAAAATAAGTTCCCTTGGCAGAAGAGGGCTTCAAACGGTTAATCATTTGAATCATTTCAGTAGCGTTCGCTACTAGTTTCTCATGATCAAAAGATGCTTTTCCAATGCTAGCGTGAATAATACCGAACTTATCTACTTTAAAATCAATTTTACCAGCTTTCACATCCTGCACTGCTTTTCCAATATCCATGGTTACAGTACCTGCTTTCGGATTAGGCATTAGACCGCGAGGACCCAAAACTCTACCGAGCCGACCTACTTTTGCCATTACGGTAGGCATCGTTACAATAACGTCTACATCAGTCCAGCCACCTTCAATCTTTTGAATGTATTCGTCTAAACCTACGTAGTCAGCACCAGCTTCTTTCGCTTCAGCTTCTTTTTCAGGGGTACAAAGCACTAACACTTTCACATCCTTACCGGTACCGTGTGGTAGAGCAACTACCCCTCGCACCATTTGGTCGGCCTTTCGGGGATCTACCCCTAGATTCACATCAATATCTACCGAAGCATCAAACTTGGTAGTGGTAATATCTTTAACAATTTCAGCAGCTTCTTGAATAGAATAAGCCTGCGTGAGGTCATATTTCTTCAGAGCGTCTTGTTGTTTTTTTCCTAGCTTCGCCATGTGTTCACTAATTTATTCGGCCCAAGGGGCTTTTCCGGTAACTCTTAAGCCCATGCTTCGGGCAGTGCCTGCTACCATTTTCATAGCCGACTCCACTTTAAACGCGTTTAAATCAGGCATCTTCGTTTCGGCAATATCCTTTACCTGATCCCAAGTCACACTACCTACTTTGGCCCGATTAGGTTCCGCAGAACCCTTCTTTAGTTTGGCCGCTTCCATCAACAGAGCCGCCGCTGGGGGAGTTTTGATTACGAAGTCAAAGGACTTATCAGTATATATTGATACTAATACTGGAAGTAATTGACCGGGTTTATCTTGCGTTCGCGCATTAAACTGCTTACAAAACTCCATGATATTCAATCCCTTACTACCCAAAGCTGGGCCTACAGGCGGGGATGGGTTTGCTTGCCCACCGCGAATCTGTAATTTTAAGTATCCGCTTATTTCTTTAGCCATTGTTACCGCTATTATCTACTTTTTCAACTTGCATATAATTTAGCTCTACCGGAGTGTTACGGCCAAATATCTTCACCATTACTTTCAACTTCCGGCGCTCTTCAAATATTTCTTCAATATTGCCGATGAAACCACTAAATGGCCCATCCATTACTTTTACTTCTTCACCCTCAATATACGGGGTATCCATTTTAATATCTTCTTCCTCTGCTTCGTCAACCCGCCCTAAAATTCGGTTTATCTCCGACTCCCGCAGTGGCACTGGTGGTTCTTGCGAACGAGCGGTGCTGGTTCCTTTGGCACTCAAAAATCCGATTACGTTAGGTACGTTATTGATCATGTGAAGCACTTCCCCATTTTTCAGATCAGCGGAAACTATGATATACCCTGGAAAAAACTGACGTTCCCGCACTCGTTTTTTTCCGTTTCGCATCTCCATCACTTTCTCCGAAGGGATGATTACCTGGGGAACAAACTCTTCTAGCTTATTTATTCTAATCTCGTGCTCGAGGTATTCCCGAACTTTACGCTCTTTCCCACTTACAGCGCGGATCACATACCATTTTGGATCGATCATGACTTTCAGTGTTTTTTAAAATGCGTTGTAAAACCATTTCATCGCATTTTCAAAGCCGAGATCGATGACTCCAATTAGTAATGCAAAGATTAATGAAGCTACTAATACTAAAAACGAACTTCTCTGCAATGATGCATAAGCCGGCCAAGTGACCTTCTCGCTCATCTCCTGATAAGAGGCTCGGATAAATTCAACAACGTTGTTCATAATTAATGCTTCATTTTAGCACGGGCGGTAAGATTCGAACTCACGACCTACGGTTTTGGAGACCGTTGCTCTACCAGCTGAGCTACACCCGTTTGGGAAATATAAAATGAGAAATAGAAAATATGAGACAAGAACTTTCTCATCTCATATCGCCCGGCGACCCGGTTCATATCTCATATTTTTCTAGTCTGTGATTTCAGTTACCTGACCGGCACCTACTGTACGGCCACCTTCACGTATTGCGAAGCGAAGACCTTTTTCCATGGCTACTGGCGAGATAAGTTCTACTGTAATAGAAACATTATCACCCGGCATTACCATTTCAACATTGTCCGGAAGTGTAATCTCACCCGTTACGTCAGTAGTACGGAAGTAAAACTGAGGGCGGTATCTTTTAAAGAAAGGAGTATGACGCCCACCTTCTTCTTTGGAAAGCACGTAAACTTCTGCTTTAAACTTCGCATGCGGGGTTACTGAACCCGGCTTAGCAATTACCATTCCGCGACGAATCTGTGATTTCTCAATTCCACGAAGTAATAGTCCAACATTGTCACCTGCTTCTCCGCGGTCAAGAATCTTACGGAACATTTCCACACCCGTTACGGTAGACTTCAAGTTTTCAGCTCCCATACCCAAGATTTCAACGCTTTCGCCAGAGTTGACTACTCCTCGCTCAATACGACCAGTAGCTACTGTTCCTCGTCCCGTAATTGAGAACACATCCTCAACCGGCATCAAGAAGTCGAGGTCAACCAACCGCTCGGGCATTGGAATGTACTCATCTACCGCGTTCATTAGGTCATTAACTTTCTCTACCCACTGGTCTTCACCGTTCAGTGCACCTAGTGCCGAACCTTGAATCACAGGAATATCATCCCCAGGAAATTCGTAGAACGAAAGCAGTTCACGAATTTCCATCTCTACTAGTTCTAGTAGCTCAGCGTCATCCACTAAGTCTACTTTATTCATGAATACAACAATTGCCGGTACACCCACCTGGCGAGCCAGTAGAATATGCTCGCGCGTTTGGGGCATTGGGCCATCAGTAGCTGCAACTACCAAAATAGCTCCATCCATCTGAGCCGCTCCGGTAACCATGTTCTTTACGTAGTCAGCGTGACCTGGACAGTCAACGTGGGCGTAGTGACGGTTCTCAGTTTGGTACTCAACGTGAGAGGTGTTAATTGTAATACCCCGTTCTTTTTCCTCCGGAGCATTGTCAATAGATGCAAAGTCTTTCAGTTCTGCCAGCCCTCTCCCCGCCAATACGGTGGTGATAGCAGCAGTTAACGTTGTCTTACCGTGGTCAACGTGACCGATAGTACCGATATTTAAGTGCGGTTTGGAACGGTCAAAGGTTTCTTTAGCCATGTTAAAAAACAGTTTCAGTGATCAAAATGTAACGAAATATAAGAGGCAAATGCCTCTGTAAACGTTTGAGCCAACGACGAGATTTGAACTCGTGACCTCTTCCTTACCAAGGAAGCGCTCTACCCCTGAGCTACGTCGGCAGCTCAATAATGATTGATGATAAATGAATAATGAATGATCGTTTGTTTTTTGTCAGTCATTATTCGTTTCTTCATTAATCACTAGTAAGAGCGGGAGAAGGGTCTCGAACCCTCGACCTACAGCTTGGAAGGCTGTCGCTCTACCAATTGAGCTACTCCCGCTTGTTAATGACTGATGAGTAATTGTAAATGAATAAAACAGTCATTTATCGTTATTCACTAATCATTAGAGTGTTATCTGCCCTAACACCAACCCCACTAGAATAATTCGCCCTTAGTTCAGATTCTGTCAGTGGGGAGAGAAGGATTCGAACCTTCGAAGCCGAAGCAACGGATTTACAGTCCGTCCCATTTGACCGCTCTGGAATCTCCCCAAAAACTCCATGTATATAAATAGTAGGAAAACCTAAAATTTACCCACTATTTTTAATGGAAGGGCAAAAGTAAGGTCTTTTTCTATATATTCAAATGATACCCGAAAAGAAATTGGAAAAAATCCACTTAAATTTTTAGTAAGTATTTGACTGATACAAAGCTTTGAGTCGATCATCCTTCTCGCCGTCCCTAATAGACTGAAGCATCAGGCTTACATCCGGCTGATCGCTAAAGAACAGCAACCCACGGTAGGCTGTGAGCCGAATGTAATATTGGGGATGATTTCGAGCTTGATCGGCCAATAGCTGAACACCTTGCTTGGTAGATGAATCATTATCAGTCGCTACTAAGTATTGCGCTAAATAATTTAGAAAATAGTATAAAGTTTCATCCGGAATCTTAGTTGCTTTTTCTTTAAACCATTGGTACTGACCGGCTACTCCTTCAGAAACAAAGTAGTCGGCCAGGGCCATCACCGTATTAAAGTTGGTTAATTCATGGTAGGGTGCAAAGCGAGAAGCCTTATCATTAGCCGTTGTTTTGGCGTAACCAGCAATGGCGGTGCCTACTACCGCGTAGCTAGAATCTTGCAAAGCTTGCTGAAATACATCTTGATAGCGTTCGGGATCAATGGTAGCCAAGGCATTAATCGCATCAGCCCGTACTAGTGATTTTTTATCGTTACGGGCCAACATCTCAATTTTTCGCAGTAGCATACTGTCGCTCACACTTAAATTTTCCTCTAAAGCATTAATTGCTAACCGCCGGATCATCCAGAAATCATGATCTAATGCTTCGGTTAAGATGGCAGGAGTAATGGTGGCAGTAGAATCACTAACTAACGTTTGTAAACTGGCTAACTGATGAGCAAAGTGATTGGTGTTACGAAACTGATATGCCCACTCCTTCTCCGACTTATCGTGAGAAACCTGAGCCAATAACGCACCTTCAGCATCAAACAATACCAATTGCGGTTCGGTATCGGCAGTAATAATGAATTCTTGATACGGTTCATTAATCCACAGCTCATAACTACTCCGTCGGCTATTGACCCATACATCTACCGTAACCGGAATCTGGTAGATTGGAGCAGCCTCAGGATCTTGAAGTTGCGATACAATTAGCGTTAGCTGCCCCTCCTGGTAGCGTTGCTGCACATCGAATACCGGATGACCAGAATTGAGAAACCACTGATTGAAAAACCAATTAAGGTCTTGCCCAGTCACCTCTTCGAAGGCAATACGTAAGTCGTGAATTTCTACGGAGGTGTAGGCATGGCGGGTTAAATAAAGTTCTAGTGCGGCAAAGAATGCTTCATCACCCACGTGCTTGCGTAGCATATGCAAAACCAAACTTCCCTTATCATAGGAATGGCGATCAAACATATCTTCTTTATCAGCATGGCGATAGCGAATCAGATCAACTTGCTTGTTTTCCGCTTCCGATAGATAGTTTTGCAGTTTTTCCCATCGTTCGTACTCAGCTTCATCTTTTCCGTAGTAGTGTTCACTCCATAGGTACTCTCCGTAGGTAGCGAATGATTCATTCAGTGGAAGATTAGCCCAAGACTCGCAGGTAACCAAATCGCCAAACCAGTGGTGGAATAGCTCATGAGCAATAATTCCGTCCCAATGATTGTCAAGCAGTTCACGATCGTCCACTAGTAGGGCATCGTAGAAAACCGAAGCGGTAGTGTTCTCCATTGCCCCGGAAACGAAATCTTGAACCACAACTTGAGAGTACTTAGGCCAGGGATATTTCACACCGGTTTTTTCGGAAAAGAACGACAGCATTTCGGGAGTCCGTCCGAAAATATCATCAGCATAAGCGGCGTAGGCCGAATCAATATAATAATTGACCGGCAACTCATTCCATTGATCTTCTATTACTGCAAAGTTGCCCACCGCCATCATAAATAAATACGGAGCGTGGGGCAAATCCATTTTCCAGTAATCAGTTCGGGTTTGCACCGAATCATCTGATGAGTTTCGTTGAGAATATACCAACGTACCATTCGAGAGCGTTTCGTAGCGATTGTCTACGGTAATGAACATCTCTTGAGTGCAGCGTTCGTTAGGAATGTCAATGGTGGGAAACCAACGAGAGCTAGCTTCAGTCTCACCCTGCGTCCAGATTTGAGGCGATGGTTCATCAATAAAGTATAACCCTTTGTCGGAAGTGATCGCTGCGCTGCCACCACTGGCAAATTCGTCAGGCTTGGCGGTATAATCAATCACCAACCAGAAGTCTTCGTTGCGAGAATACGTTTTATCTAAAGCAACTTGAAGGATTAGACTATCATATTCGTACTCGAGCGGACGTAAGTTAGATGCAGTAGCTTTATCACTCATTAAATACACCGAGTGGATGTCAAATCCTTTAGCATCTAAGCTAACGGTAGACTGAGGATAGAAATAAGGCTTTAGCTGAAGCGTAGCTTTACCGTAAAGATAATGTTTTGCCCAATCGAAGCGTACTTCTAGCTTGGTATGTAGCAAATCATGTTCACGAGCTTCAGTAGCTTGGTAAGGTAGGGCAGCAACTTCTTCAACCTCTGGCTCTCCTTCTGCTACCTCGCTTACTACCGAGTCAGGTTCGGCGTTAGGATTAGTAATATCAGCTGGTTGGGTAGCAGCAATTTGTTCTACTTTGCAAGCCGAAAAGCTTACGGTTAAGGAGCAAAATCCAATCACGACTATCTGCCTGATTGATACAGATGAAATTAATTTCAATACTTTTCTATTCATTGTGGTTTGTTGGCGCGAGGCACAAATATCGGATTAAGTAACGACTTAACCGGTAAAACTATTCCCCTCAATTAAACTTTTATCAGCCAATTTCAGCCATTGTCTCAAATTTGGCTGAAGCCCGCACCAAATGAGTGTCATTTTCAATATACTTGTATCATGACGAAACAAATACTATCCATAAGCCTGCTTATCTTTCTTTTCCTAATTCCTTTATCAACTTACGCTCAAGAAGCTTTTTTCACTAATGGTTTTCGGGTTTCAGAACTTACGGCAAACGAAGCCATTGTCTGGACGCGTTTATGTGGGCAGGAAAAACCCAACCCGGTGGTTCACGAACGCCAGCCTAAGGTATTTCGCCATCCGCTCAATTTTAATGAAGATATGCCCGTAGATGAAATGGATGGAGCAGTTCGTGGTGCCGAAGGCTACGTTCGGGTAATAGTCGAGGCGGCGCAATCTACCAAAACTTCAGAATGGTTTCCTGCTGAGGCGAAAGAAGATTATACAGTTCATATTCCTTTGAAAGGACTGACCTCAGATACCGAATATACTATCCGATTAGAAGGAAAGGCGCAGCAATCCGATGAAGACTTAGCAGTACTAAGGGGAAGTTTTCACACCCCTCCCGCAGATACGGTAGCGGCTCCAGTATCGTTCACTGCTTCTACCTGCCAGTATTTTTGGAGCTACGACGATTCGGTTGCTGGGTTTAAAACGTATATGACTATGGCGGAGATGGCTCCCGATTTCTTC